>NZ_JAYUPA010000456.1:0-4726 GCF_043760365.1 Armatimonas sp. | reverse complement strand
GTGCCCGTGTGCATCGGGGTTGGGGGGACCTTTGACTTTCTGGCGGGAGCGACCGTGCGCGCCCCCGAGTGGATGCAGAAGTCGGGGTTTGAGTGGCTTCACCGGCTCTGCCAGGAACCCAAGCGGCTCTGGCGGCGCTACGTGCGTGATATTGTCCAATTTGCGCGCTTTATCACTCTCCAGCTCTGGGTAATGCGTCGCCGCAAGCGCTCGCAGGGGAAGGCGCGGGTCGCGGATATTACTCTAGGCGACTGTACGGTGATCTCGCTGGTGGGCTCGCTCGACAGTAAGCAGCTCGCGAAGTTCCAGGCTAAGGCGGAGCACGCGCTGAATCTGCCGTCGCACTTGGTGTTAGATCTTCAAAATACAACGGACATGGACAGTGCGATCTTAGGGACACTGCTCAACCTGCCCAAGCGCGCCGCGTTTGTGGGGCGGGAAGTGCGTCTGGTCGGGGTGCCGTCGCATCTGAAGAGTGTCTTGAAAATCTCGCAGGCGCAGTCACGGCTACGGGTGTACCAGACCTTCACCGATGCCCTGCGCGGCCAGTTGCCGGAGACTCTGGAAGTGCGCACGACACTACGCGGCAGCTTGGCCGCTCTGGTTCTAGATGGCGCGGCCAACGAGGAGAACCGCCCGTATCTGGAGCTCCACCTGCGCCAGCTTCCTAGCTTTCTGGACCATGTCGAGCTGGACATGCGTGAGGTAGATTTCTTAGACATCGGAACCCTCGCGCTGCTCCATCGTTTCGCGGAGGAGCGCAAGAAGTTCGGGTGCGACGTGAGCCTCATGCCAGGTGAGGCCGTGGGGCGCCTGCTGGCCCGTGAAAAACTCACGATGGCCTTTGATGTGGTCAGTACCCTCTCCAAAGCCGCCTGAGCTCATCCCTCTCACTGCGGTTTTTTGCCAGCCAGCACACGAATTGCAGCGCACGCTCCATTATGCTATCGGCCTTCTGTCTCATAACGAGCATTGTGCCCGAACTTGCGCTACCTACGCAACCAAAGACTCTCGCTTTGGGTTATAGTCAGAGGATGAATCGCCGTCAACTTTTTCTTACCACGGGTCTGCTTGCTGCCACAGGGGCGCTTGCCACTGCCCGTCGCCTCCAGTCGTTCAATCGGTCACCGCGCCTTGTCACCACGAAAGAGGGGGTGTATCTCTTGGGGGCCATCGAGCCGGTGCTGACGGGAAAGCTCACCTCCCTGGTTGCCTCACCAGAAGGACGCTTTGTCTTAGTCACCCAGAGCCTTCGCCCGGAGCCCACCCCAGAGGACAAGTTCCCCCTCGGGGAGAGCAAGCTCTGGCTCTATGATGCACGTCGGCGCACGACGAAGCTCTTGCATCGTATACAAGACGACACAGCAACGGGAGTGCGTCACACGCTGGGCGGTGCAACCTGGTTTCCAGGAGGTAAGAGAGCCGTGGTCTCACTCCTGATCCAGAAGAGCGACGAAGACAAAGAGATCAGGGTGAGCTATGCGCTGGTGGACATCGAGCGAAGCAGCCTTCGCTGGCTGAGTCTGCCTGCGGATATTCTCTGGAATGCCCAGCCTGTGCCCGGCACATCGCTTCTTCTGTTCCAGGGCTACAGCCTCAAGAACCCCAAGGGCAGTGCGCTCTGCTTTCTCTCGCCCGAGGGGCGCTTCACTCCCACTACCCAGTTCACGACCTTGTTTCCCAATCTAAAAGGACTGAGTGCTGACGGGAAGAGTGCAATCTTTGTGGAGTTTGCTGATGAAGCTCCTGAGAGTAAATCTATGCCTAAAAAGCTCTGGAGTGAGGTGCGAATCCGGGATGCACAGCTCACATCCCTCACCGAAAAGCCTGGGGACATGCAGACAAAAGAGCGGCTCTATGCACCGATAAAGCTACCGCTGACCCTGCATAAAACACGGGCAAAGCTCACCAGCATCTCGGGGAGGGCGCAGGAAACCAGTGCGCTCTGGCTCGATGCGACCGAGCTAGGGACGGAGAAGAAATATGCCCAAGCATTTGTCGCTGCCGAGTGTGACTTCCCCCAGCTCCTGGCTGATCTCTCCGCCGTGATCTTTGTCCGCGACGGAACACTCTATGCCCAGCCGCTGGCGGCGCTGGATCGCCTCGCCTTCGAGAAGCTGCTGAAGGAGCTAGCACTGAAGAGTGCCAAACAGATCGGTACTGGACTAGTGATGTACGCACAGGACTACGACGAGAACCTGCCCCATGATCCCTCCGGCATCAAAGACGCGATCCTTCCCTACGTCGGCAACAACGAGGCGTTCTCGGATTTTGTCTACTCTTACAGAGGTTCCACGGAGCTAAGCAAGCAGGGCAAGCTCGGTGAGACCGTGCTTGGCTACATTCCAAGCCCAGGAGGACGCGCTGTGATCTATGGCGACGGGCATGTCAAGTGGGAGCCAACGCTCTAGGCACCAGGCAGCACAATACTCCGAATCCGCAACTGCTAAAGGTACAATAGCAACATGGCAGCAAGACCACGAGGCATCTGTAGCTACTGCGGCGAGGAAGTCGCCAAGCAGAGTATTGGCAAGCACTTGGAAAAGTGCGCGAAGCGAGAGGCGGCGATAGACACGGCGACCGGGAAATCCGAGACGCTTTTCTATCTGCGGGCCGAGTCCGCCCACACAAAAGCATTCTTTCTCGATCTTGAGGTGCGCGGCTCCGCAACTCTGGAAGACTTGGACAGGTATCTGCGCACGATCTGGCTGGAGTGCTGCGGCCACCTGAGTGAGTTTGCCTACGAGGCGTGGGAGGACACGATTTCTCCCTCACGCAAGGTGGAAAGCGTTTTCAAAACGCAAAAAGAAGTCACCCATCTCTACGACATGGGCTCTACCTCGGAGACGACGCTTCGGATGATGGCCGAGCGCAAAGGGGCTCCGACCACCGAGCATCCCCTCGTACTGATGGTTCGCAACAAGATTCTCGAGGTAAGCTGCGAGGAGTGCGAGAATCCCGCCCGCTGGCTCTGCTCGGAGTGCATGGCGGAAGAGGGCGAGTGGGTTGTTCTGTGCGATGACTGCCTGGAGCCACACGGGCACATGACGGACTACTCACCCGTGCTCTTGGTCAACTCGCCGCGCCTGGGAATGTGTGGCTACGACGGCCCCGCCAATCCCCCCTACTAAACGGCGAAGGAGAGAGAGTTGACGGTTTGTATTATCGGCGGAGGAATTATCGGGCTTTGTTCGGCGTGGTACGCGGCGGAGCGTGGCTTCGATGTTATCGTTTTAGAGCGCAACCCCGAGGGAAGCACGAGCTGTTCGCTGGGCAATGCGGGAATGATCGTTCCCAGTCACTTTGTGCCGCTCGCCGCGCCGGGGATGATGCTCTATGGTCTGAAGCAGCTCGCCAACCCGGAGAGCCCGTTCTGGATTCGCCCCAAGCCCACCAAAGAGCTGGTGGACTGGGGGCTGAAGTTCATGAAGTCCGCCACGCAGGAGCACGTGGACCGAAGCGCACCTCTGCTACGCGATCTCAATAACCTCAGCCGGGCGGAGTACGAGACGCTCGCCGAGGCGTTTGGCAATGAGTTTGGGCTGGTAAAGCGTGGCCTGCTCATGCTCACCAAGACCCCGCATGCTCTTGAGGAAGAGACGGCGATGGCGGCAAAAGCTCGTGCGCTAGGCATTCCCGCCGAGGTACTGACACCCGAGGAGACGGCGAAGCTCGATCCAAATATCACCATGGAGATCGCCGGGTCGGTGTACTTTCCCAACGACTGTCACCTCTCGCCGAGCAAGCTGATGGCCGGACTCGCGCGGCGACTCAAAGAGCGCGGAGTGCGCTTTGTCTACGGCGCGTCGGTGGCGGGCTGGGTGACGACAAAGGGGCGGGTGGCGGCGGCACTGACCCGTGTGGGGCAGTTCGAGGCTGATCAGTTCGTGCTGGCGGGCGGCGCGTGGAGCCCCGAGGCGGCGCGTGGCCTGAGTCTCACGCTCCCGATGCAGGCGGGGAAAGGCTACTCCATAACTCTGGAAAACCCAAAGCAGCTTCCTGAGATCTGCTCGATTTTTGTTGAGGCACGCGTCGCCGTGACCCCGATGGGGGGGACGTTGCGGGTGGGGGGAACCATGGAGATCGCGGGCAACGATCTCTCGGTGAACCCACGCCGCGTCGCGGGGATCGTCAAGTCCGTGCCGCGCTACTACCCCGCGTTCTCAGAAACGGACTTCGCGGGCTTGCCCACGTGGAGCGGCCTGCGCCCGGTCAGCCCCGACGGCCTGCCGTATCTGGGGCGGCCTGGAAAATGGAGCAATGTGATTGTCGCCACGGGGCACGCGATGATGGGGCTCTCGCTCGGGCCGGTGACGGGTAAGCTCGTGGGGGAGATGCTCGCCGGAGTGCCGCTCAGCATTGCGCTGACGCTGCTTTCCCCGGATCGCTTCGCCTAGCGACTCTAGATTTCTAGCTCAATAATCGTGACATCGTCGTTTTTGAGGGCACCGCTGTCTCTTGTGCCTTTGAGCCAGGCGGGGAAAATCGTGTCACGGGGAATGAGGTTCCAGGGCTTGCGCTTGCGCTCGTACTCCAGCAGGAACCAGGCGGCGACGGCATCACTCAGGACGAACAGGCGCACGGGGGCGGCGGGGAGCTTGGCGGTGAAACGAATAATTTCGGGACGGTCTTTCAGGGCAGCGGGATCGGTGGCAACCAGGCCGGGGTGGGTATTGAACTGCCGGGACTTGGTGAGGGGAAAGGCATAGTGCAGCATGTCATTCAC
>NZ_JAYUPA010000455.1:0-1691 GCF_043760365.1 Armatimonas sp. | reverse complement strand
AAGCCGAGGCAGTGAAGAGCGCAGTGGTGACGCATGCCAGCTCGGAGGGAATTGCGGGTGCGATTGCGGTTGCCGTCGCGGCAGCGGTTGCTTGGCAGGCGCGGGGGCAAGAAATCTCGCGTGCAATGTTTCTGGAGGCGGTTCTGCCACACGTCCCGGACAGTCTGGTGCGTGCTGGGATTGCAAAAGCGATTCGGCTGGACGCGCAAAACGTCTGGACGGCAGTTGCAGCACTAGGCAATGGATCGGGCGTCTCGTGCCAAGACACGGTTCCGTTCTGCCTCTGGTGCGCCGGGATGCATCTGGACAGCTACGAAGAGGCGCTCTGGCTCACGGTTTCGGGCCTTGGGGATCGTGACACAACCTGCGCGATTGTCGGAGGCATTATCTCCCTACGCGCCCCGATTCCCACAGAGTGGCTCGCAGCCCGCGAGCCACTCAATGGCAAGATGACCGACTGGGACTAACACCCTCCCTGCCCTGAGGGAGGGTCGCGAGGAACGAGCGGGGTGGGTTCTGCGGGCACGTAGTCAATACGGGCGGAGTAGCCGGGGCGGATGAGGTGGAAGCGGTTGTACCACCAGCCCCGGACGTTCTCGATCTGCCCTACTTGTGTCACGGGGCCGGGCTGCGCGACGAGGCCGTAGGTGTAGAACTGGCCGTGATCCACTTTATAGGTCAGCCGGTCGCGCTCGCTCATGCAACCCGCGGGCGACTCACCGTAGATAATCAAGACCCCCAGTGTGCTATCGTCGTAGGTTGTGAAACGGCGATTCCTCCCCCAGCGATCAAGGCCAAAGCGCCAGCCCTCGCGCGTGAGATCTGCCGAGCCGGGATCAAGATCGCCAAGATCCACCCCAAAGCCCAGCGGCAGGGGTTCGTTTTCCCAGCGTTGCACCTCCTCCTCCAGCTCCTGCTCGCCCCAGATCCGCACCAGGCCACGGTCAGCCAAGTTTGCCAGCGCCTGCGCCACGTGATCCTCGGAGAGCTGACCTCGCAGAATTGGCGGCGGTGGTGCGTTTCGGGCATCGTCCAGCAGGACAATCGGCTCACGCGGCCCGGAGTCGTAGAGGTGCCAGAGAACGGCTAGTTCCGGGTCAGTTAGCTCCAACGTGCAAAGTCCTCCTCGGTCAGTCGGTACACCTGCCAGTCATCGAGATGGTGTGCGCCGCGTTTTTCGTAAAACCCTTGCGCCAGCGTGTTCCAGTCGAGACACGTCCACTCCAGCCGCCCACAGCCCAAGCGCTTGGCCTCGCGCACCTGGAAATCAAAGAGCGCACCGCCCGCGCCTTTCGAGCGCGCTTCGGGTCGCACAAATAAATCCTCGAGATAGAGCGTCGGCTTGGCCAGAAAAGTCGAGTAGGTAAAGAAAGTGATCGTGTAGCCCAGCGGCTCCGGGTTCGTGGCTTCGTCCTCAAAGACCAGATGGACAAAAAATCGGGGCGTGTGACCATCAAATGCATCGGCAATCAGGCGCTCTTTGGCATCCTCGGTAGGGCCAGCAAGCTCTTCATAGTCTGCCAGTGCCTGGATGAGTGCAAGAAAACCTGAAGCATCGGAGCGTGTTGCAGATCGAACGGAGAGGGACATAATCGCTATTGTACCCGTGCTTGACAAATCTCTGGGAACGGATAATACTGCACCAAGGAGCTTGACCGTATGAAAAAAGTAGACGCTTCACGCCCTGGTCT
>NZ_JAYUPA010000454.1:0-1696 GCF_043760365.1 Armatimonas sp. | reverse complement strand
CTACTCCCGTCTACTCCAATCGTAACAACACGCAGCTCAATGCAGACCTGACGGTATATGATAGCAGCAGTTCCATTCACTCCACTGATACCCGTAGCAACGGGAACCAAGGAGCAGGTCGAGGCACCTTTCGACTTATCGTCAATAAGACCACCAAAGAAGTAGAAGCCTATAGCTGGTCCACAGAGAACGCCTCAACCACTTACTCGCAGATAAATAACTGCGTCCGTCCTCTGATTATCAGCCACGTGCTCCTCAAGTAATCCCACTACCTTGGTGTACTCTTGCCTTTGATTGTGCACCAGGGTAAACTAAGCTAACAGAGAAATATATGGCAGAGAAAGTCATCCTAGACACACCAAAGCGCTGGAAAGCAGTCTCGCACCCCCTACGGCTGGAGATTTTACGCGTGCTTGAGGAAGGGGATCGCACCAACGAGGAGCTAGCCACTGCGCTTCACGTGGCTTCCGGAAAGCTCTACTTCCATACCATGACACTCCTCAAAGCAGGGTTGATTGAGTTGTCAGGAACGCGTCAAAAGGGCCCTCTGACCGAAAAACTCTATCACTCCCTTGTGGAGTCGTTTACCACTCCCCGAACGCCGACCGAGGAAGGTCCTCGCTATCACGATATGCTGCAGCAGGCATTTCAGCTCTACCACAACACTTGGCGTGAGTTCGGGGACTTTCCTCATCGCGCGGCGCACTACATTATCCCTCTCACACCTGAGGATGCCGATGAGTTCAATACAAAACTTGGGGAGCTCGTACAGGACTACCGCCGCCGCAAGGTGACCAGCGACACTCCAGGTGCGCGGAGCCACGCCTTCACGCTTCTTTTTCATAGTGCCCGCCCCGATACGGAAAGTCCACCAACCGAAGAGAGTGTCCTCTAAGTCTTTTTTGGGGTAAACAGGCTCCCAACAATCAGCACGATGCCAACCAAGCCAGGCCCCCAGAGGCCCATGTTCAGGCAGACGCTGGTCCAGAAGGCGATACTGAGCAGTCCGCTAGTGCGCACTTCAGCCGGAGCCTCGCGCCAGTCCACGCTGCGACCGAACCACGCGCCGAGCGTACCGGAGAGCATCCAGCCGACGAAATTTGAGAACGGCACGGCAAAGTACGCCCCGCCCGCCCCATAGCTCCAGAAGCCCTGCGCGACGGCGCCCGGATCGAGACATAGATCCACGGCAACCAGCAAGCCACCTGCGATAAAAATCCGCCCCCGAGAGAGCGTCAACGCCCAGAGCACCAGCGGCGTCCAGGAGAAGGGCACCGTCCACGGCACGGCATCAAAGAGGAGCTTCCCGATCTTGGGGCCGTAGGAAAACCGTCCGTAGGGAACGCCCGTCTTCACCGCAACCGTTTCCAGCACCAGCGCATAGACTCCCAGAAGCACCAAGAGCCGCACGCCGCGCCGCACGCCCAGCCAGCGGACAACCGCCGAATAACTCGGCCAGGCGAAGACCAGCACAAAGATCGCCGAGACAATTGCCAGCTCGGGCCGAACGGGAAAACGAGCGACGAAAAACCCGCTGATGGCGGCAAACACGAGGGCGGAGGGTAGAATAAGCCGTGACCTCAGCCCACTTTTTGCGTACGAGCCGCCCCCGTTTCTGGATGTATGTGGTTGGCCCGTTTGTGGTTGGGCTGGCGGCTCTGAAGTCGCCTGCGGTCTTTTACTCCCCACTCGCTCT
>NZ_JAYUPA010000453.1:0-14167 GCF_043760365.1 Armatimonas sp. | reverse complement strand
CCGTGGCGGCGCTGAAATGACACTTACAGAGCTAGCGGAGCGCTGGGGATTTCTGGAGGAAAGTCTCTATCTGGAGCAGGCCCTCACCCACCGCTCGGCGGCTCCGCACCCGCACTCCAATGAGCGACTGGAGTTTTTTGGGGATGCACTTCTGAATCTCTATGTCGCGCGGCTACTCATGGACGCCCTGCCGGATGCTGCGGAGGGAGTGCTCACGCTCGCCCGAGCCAGCGTCGTAGACCGCGAGACGCAGGCCGACGCGGCGCAGGCACTGGGCATTCCCGAGCTGCTCCGCATTGACACGGGTGGCCAAAAGATGGGCATTGCACAACAAACCCGCCTGCTCTCAGGAGCCTACGAGGCCCTCGTTGGGGCCCTCTATATGGAGGCAGGTGAGGCCCATGCACTCGCCTTTGTGAAGGCCACTCTGGAGGAGCCGCTCCAGGCCGTGATTCAGAATCCAGCCACCAAGCACCCTAAGAGTCGCCTTCAGGAAGCGCTCCAGGCACAAGGACGTAAGAAACCCGAATACCGCACCAGTACCACCCAGCCTGATACCGTCACTGTTTCGGTCGAGGTGCTTTGTGAGGGCCTTGTTTTGGGGCAGGGAACCGGACGGGCGCTGCGTGCGGCGGAGAAAGCAGCGGCGCTGAGTGCCCTTGCCCACTTGACAGAACCCCAACCAGGAAGTATCCTGTAGGAGAGAGTGCTTTGCCAGGCAAAGAAACAAAATTTCATCCCGATGGTCGTCCGATCTTTCGTATCGTCACGAGTGCCGGGGAGGCGGAAGAGCACCTCCGGGTCATCCGACAGGCGATGGAGCGCTCCACAAAGCACTCCACGCTCTCGGGGCTCTCAGGTGTCCTGGCAGGTTGTTTCGCGATCGCCGCTTCGGTGCTTGCGCCTACCAATCTAGGAACACTGCACGAGAAACTGCTCTTTGTGGCACTCTGGGGCGCGACACTGGTACTCGCACTCTTAACGGATGTACTGCTCACCAAGCGACGGGCGGCGAAGTTTGGTAAGACGGCGTTCTCGGCACTGGGCGTGCATCTGGCGCGCGCAGTGGCACCGGGCTTGTTAGCGGGAGCGGGGATCACCCTGTTTCATCTGATGCACCCGGAGGCACTGGGAACCTATCTGTACGGACTTTGGATTCTGTGCTACGCCGTGGCGCTTCTGGCAATCGGAATGTTTAGTCGGCGGGAAGTGTCAATCATGGGGTGGGCTTTTCTGGGAGCGGGCATGATCGCACTCTTGTTGCCCGCAAATTTTATTATCGGCCCACGGGCACTGATGGCAGTGACCTTCGGCGGCTTTCATATTATTTACGGGGCCTGGATGGGCCTCAAATACGGATGGTGAGAGAAGAAAAATGGCAGCGGTTCGAAAACTTGATGCAATTGATGATGTGATCCACCAGAAGGTGCGGCTTGGTGTCATGTCCAGCCTCATGGCTTCCGGAGAGTGCGACTTTAACTTCCTCAAGAATGCCCTGGGAGTCTCGGATGGGAACCTCTCCACGCACCTGACGGTTCTGGAGGAGAGCAGCTATGTCCGCGTGACCAAGGAGTTTCACGGCAAGAAACCGCGCACCACCTACACTCCCACCGACTCGGGCCGCCGCGCCTTTGAAGCCTACGTGGCAGCCCTGGAGGAGATGGTTCGACGTTAGGTTATTTTCGCATGCCGTTGAAGCGCATGAGCATCAGGCCGTTCCACTCGCCCTTTTGCTTCTCCACCTGGACCATGACCATGTCGCTCTCTTTTCGGAAAGCCCTGCCGCCCCGCTGCCCCCCACGTCCCTTTTCGGGCCGGAATCCCTTCTCCAGAAGCGTGGCACTGTACCAGTCATAGACCTTGGTTGGCTCATCCTGAGTACGAAACCCCGCCATCACCACTTTTTTTGCGGGAATAAACCGGGCAAAGGTCATCATTCCCACACGGCTCGCACGGGTTACCTGCTCATCAAACTGGATATTAGGATAGAGCGGCGTCTCTCCCAGATCAGCAAGAATTGCCTCTTTATTGATGGGCTTCTTTGCCTCCGCTTTTATGTTATTGGAAATCTGCACGGCGACAACACCCACCGCCACAATCGCCCCCATCACTAACACTAAGCACCCAATTCCCGTCACTGCCCAGGGCGACAGGCGGCGCTTAGGCGGGGGAGGCGGGTTATACGATACATCTTTTCCGAGGTCAAAGCTCATAATAATTCTTCCTTAATTCGTTCCGGGTAGTTTCATTCGGGTAATGTTCAGCCAGGATTTCCCAGAACTAATCAAGACCTGGTCTGTCTTATTGACAAACGTAAGGTGTTTCTGGTTACCTGCATCCACTTGTTGATAGCCATGCTCCGGCATGGTTTTCTTATACCAATCACGAACTTCTTGCTCCGGCACATCCAGCTGAAAGGCAGCAGTGGTCATCTCCAGCTTGATGAACTTAGTTGCCATAACCGAACCCGACCGCGCTGTGCGTGTCTGTTGTTCGTCGAAAACCGCCTTGGGATGAATCGGGATTCCCTCAAGTGCCTTCAGAAGCGCCTGTTTATCAAGGGGCCGGACCAGCTCCTCTTTCAGGGTATTAGTGACCACCAGGCCAACACCACCGATTGCGAGTATCCCGAGTGCCATCACTCCCAGACAGCCCATTCCTACAAAAACCCAGGGGGACAGCCGTGCCATTGTCATTTCTCCTTAGCCCATTGTACCCTGACGATCCCAAAGGTTGCGGATGGCCTGGTCGGTCTCCTCCCCAAGCCGTGCGACGAGCTGCGCGGCGGTCAGAACCTCCTGGGCCAGCCCTACACTTTGACCGGCATAGAGACACATCGCATCAATATTGCCCGTCACGCCCGGCGCGGGCAGGTTCGACGAGAGCTTACCAATGGCCTCACCATCCTCGTAGTGAGCAATCATGTCCTCCGACTGATCCCAGTCCTGGGGGCGATGCAGCACCCGGTGCGGGGACTGGGGCCAGCCACCGGAGAAACGCTCGGTATAGAGCGTGTCCGCCTCGGTTGCCTGTAGCAGCCGCTGCTGGTAGTGTGGATGTACCTGCGCCTCATGGGTCAGTAAAAAGCGTGTCCCCATCCAAGCCGCCTCCGCCCCCAGTGCCAGTACCGCCGCGATCCCACGCCCATCCGCGATTCCCCCGGCAGCCAGCACGGGTAGCTGAGGCACAGCATCCACCACACGGGGAACGAGCGCCATGGTGGTTACCTGTCCCCAGACATGCCCACCGGCCTCCCAGCCCTGAGCAACAACCACATCAACACCAGAGTCTGCCGCCTTCCGCGCCTCATCGGCGCTCCCCACGGTGTGAAAAACGCTTGTCCCTGCCGCATGAATTTTCGCGATATGCGCCGACGGATCGCCCCAGAAAAACGAGAGAATCTCCACGCCCTCCTCCAGGCAGATCTCGACGCGCTCGGTCATGTCCCACGCCAGCACGAGATTCACCCCAAAAGGCCGCTTGGCTAGTCGTTGCGTCTGCTGGATCAATTCACGGAGCGCCGCAGGCTCGCGCCAGGTTCCTGAGAGCATCCCGAGACCGCCCGCATTGCTCACGGCGGCGACAAGTGCCGGACACGAGGCGCTCCCAATCGGCGCTTGTACCACGGGCACTGTCAATCCAAAACGTGCACAAAAACGATTTTTCACGTCTTTGAGTGTACCGCCTCTTGCACAAACCCCATTTGCCCGGTATACTCCTCCCTTGGCATTCCAGGAGCATATCGTATTCCCATGGCAAAGAAAAGTTCAGAAAACCGCATCGTCATTCATCTCCGATCTTCGGAGAGTGGTGCAACCTACACGACAATTAAAAACAAGCGCAACGACCCCAGCCGGATCGAACTGAAAAAGTATGATCCCGTCCTGCGCAAGCATGTCACCTTCAAGGAGACCAAATAATGGCAAAAGTCTGCGCAATCAGCGGCCGCAAGCAGCAAGCGGGTCGCAACACGCGGCACGCGCACTCTGGTCAGTGGGCACACCGCGCCCCCAAAACCTGCCGTGTCTTTGGCGTCAACCTTCAGACGGTCTCCGTCCCGATTCCTGGCGGCGGCACCAAGAAGATCAAGATCGCAGCGCGCATGCTCACCAGCCGCAAGTTCAAGGCGATCCTAGCAGGCCAGGCTCCCCTCCCTAAGGGTGCCTAGTGCGCATCAGTAAATTTACTGTTTGGCAAATAGCCTCCGCCTCGGCGGAGGCTGTTTTCGTTTGTCCCGCCGGTTGGAGCGGCGGGACTGGAGAGCGCTTCGCGCTACGAAGGGCGTGCCGCCCATAAAAACTTCGTATGGCCGGGACGGCCTTTGTAGCCGTAGGCTCGGTAGCACTGCCGTTCTGATCGGCGGTGGTCGGTAGTTCCTCCAACGGGGGAGATCGGGTAAAATGCCGCAAATGAAAACGGTTCTAGCGATTGCGAGCTTTGAAAAAGGCCAGGCGTTTTTGCGGCAGTGCAAGGCGGAGGGCTGCAACACCCTCCTCCTGACTTCCCAGAGCCTCCAGGATGCGGACTGGCCGCGTGAATCTCTTGACAATATCTACTTCATGCCCGATGTGGAAAAAGAGTGGGTTCTGGCCGATATGCTTCACGCCGTGAGCTATCTCGCCCGCACAGTCAAGATTGACAAGATTGTCCCGCTAGACGACTTCGATGTGGAGAAAGCCGCACTTCTACGGGAGCACCTGCGTATTGGGGGGATGGGCGACACGACGGCGCGCTACTTCCGCGATAAGCTGGCCATGCGCTCCAAGGCCCTTGATGGTGGCCTGCCGATCCCGCGCTTTGTGGGTGTCCTAAACTACGATACTATCCGCGCCTTCATGGCCGAAGTCCCGCCCCCCTATGTCCTCAAGCCCCGCTCACAGGCCGGAGCGATTGGGATTAAGAAAGTCGAGAGCGCCGATGCGCTCTGGCCCCTTCTGGAAGTCCTCGGAGACAGACAATCGCATTACTTGCTCGAAGAGTTTCTCCCCGGCACTATCTGGCACGTGGACTCCATCGTGGACGATAAGAAAGTCCTCTGGGCGCTGGTAAGCCGCTACGCCCGCCCGCCGCTGGAAGTCAGCCATGAGGGCCGCGTGTTCTGTACACAAAACGTGGTCTATGGCTCAGTCGAGGAGAAGGCTCTCAAAAAACTAAACGCGACCGTGCTCAAAACTCTGGGGCTGGTGCGTGGGGTATCTCACACGGAGTACATCCAGAGCGCAGCAGACGGCCAGTTTTATTTTTTAGAGACAAGCGCCCGGGTCGGTGGTGCCCATATCGCGGACATGATCGAGGCGGCCTCCGGCCTAAACCTCTGGGCGGAGTGGGCAAAACTTGAGGTGCGTGAGAGCTACTCCCCCGCACCGCCCTACAAGCGCTATGCAGGGCTACTCGTGTCCCTCGCAAAGCAAGAGACTCCCGATCTCAGCAGCTACAGCGCCCCCGAGGTCTGGTGGCGTATGGAGAAGAAAAACCACGCCGGGGTGATCGTCGCCTCGGAGCGCTACGAGCGCGTCACGGAGCTTCTCGAAAGCTACACGACGCGTTTTTATTCTGACTTCTTCCACAGCCTGCCCCCTAAAGAGAAAGCGACGGATTAAGGCCGCCGATTAAAATCGGCGTCAACAGTAGCCTGCGGCTGCGAAGCCCGTGCCGGGCTGGGGAAACAAATTCGGTAGCCCGGCACGGGCTTTGCGGCGGAGGGACGATGCCATTGCAGACGCCGATTTCCAATCGGCGGAGAATAAATAAATGAACCGAGTTTTTCATAGCTGGCATAGCCCACGCCTGAATCGAAGCATGGAGCTACTTGAGTTCGGCCACGCCGGGATGCCCGTGCTGGTCTTTCCCACGTCGCTGGGCAAGTACTACGAGTACGAGGACCGGGGCATGATAAACGCGCTCGCGGCAAAAATTGAGGCAGGCCACTTGCACCTCTACTGTGTGGATAGCGTGGATGCGGAGAGCTGGTACAACAAGCAAGCCGCGCCCTGGGATAAGGTTCGGCGGCACAATGAGTACGAGGCGTATCTGCTCCAGGAAGTGCTGCCCCTGATGGGCGACGGTAAGATCGCCGTGACCGGCTGCTCGTTCGGAGGCTATCACGCCGTCAACTTCGCACTGCGCCACCCCGATACGGTAAGCCACTGCGTGAGTATGGGCGGTGCTTACGATCTCACCAGCTTTCTGGGTGACTACCAGGGTGAAGATTTCTACTTCCACCAGCCGCTCATGTACCTGCCCCAGGACGACGACGGCTGGTACTGGGAGCGCTATAAACAGCTCACTCTGATCCTGGCAACCGGGGAGAATGATATCTGCCGTCGTGACAATGAGCGTCTTTCCGAGGTGCTGAGCCGCCGCTCAATTCCCCACCGCCTTGATGTCTGGGGCGAGGGCACTGGCCACGACTGGCCGTGGTGGCAAAAGATGGCGCGGACGTACTTCTAAGACGTATTTCTGATATAATGCACGTTGCATGCGCCGTCCCCTTCTTACAGCGACTTTACTTCGTCGCGCCAAAATAGCTGAATCCGTCGATCGAACCACTCTTGAAAAAGCGAGGAACTTGCTGTGGCGCGGGCGTTGCCAAATCGAGGAATGCACGCCTACCAGTGCCACTTTAATTGTTGAGGTTGATCCCCACGACCGCGCGAAAGTGCGGTTAGAGCTTCTCGACGCAGGCAGTATTGCCTGCGACTGTAACTGTCCCTTTTTCACCGGAGAGCGCCCGTGTGTCCATATCGCCGCCGCAGCGATGGGACTGGAGCAGCACCTTCAAAGCAACCCACTACAGACTTGGGAGACACGGCTCCAGAGCGTCCTGGGAGTGGAAGGCGGCGCTGTCAAACCCAAGCGTGGTAGCCGTCTGCTCGCCTTCTCGCTCCAGCCGTCCTACCGTAACTGGCAGCTTGTGCCCTATGCGATTCCCCAAACGGCACTCAGCGGCGTCAGCGATCCTACCGACTCTGCGGAGGTCGCCCGGCACCTGCGCGGTGAGGTCGGACGGACATGGCGTGTCCGTAACCCGGATAGTGAGCAGTTCGAAAATGCAACACAGGAGCTCAAGCTCGCGGTTCGTCTGGCCGCCGCGCAGCTCTCCTCCTACAACTACTACAACACGGAGTCGTCGCAGCTCCACTCGCTTTTGGCGCTGCTTGGCGAGGCACTCGTCTTTACAGGGAGCGACGGCAGTCCTTTTCAGAATCTCGTCCAAGTTAAGCCCGAGGCGGGAAGTGTCGCTCTGCATCTCACGAGCAATGCGGATGGCAGTATGACCCTCGGACCGCGCTTAATGGTAGATAGTGAGCCTGTTACCGTCAAGCGCCCGGAGATTCTGCTCAAAGATCCCCTCTGGCTAAAGCTCGACGGAGCGGTAGTAGGGTTTGGTTCTGTCCCGAAGTCCCTGATTACCCTGCTGGAGAGTGAGCCCGTTGTCATCCCCACCGACGAGGTGCCCTACTTTCGGAGTGAGTACCTCCCTCGCGCCGCCGAGCGGCTTCCCCTCACGGGCGAGGGGCTCTTTGGCGAGGAGATACGGGATCAAAAACCTGAGCGTCGGCTCTATCTCGGTGAGAGTGCGGGCAACCTTCAGGCTCAGCTCCGCTTTGGCTACGGCACCACGGAGCTGCCCTGGCGCAAAGAGTCCAGCCCGACGGTACTCCAATACAATGACCAAACGGGCCTGCTGGACCGTATCTACCGAGACACCGCGACCGAGATCGAGTCCTACGACGCCCTGCTCACCCATGGCCTCAAACGCGGTACGGAAGCGGGAGAGTTTACGCTTCGTGCTCGCCTCACGCCCGTTGATTTCCTGCTGCACCACCTGCCGCGCCTGGTCGAGACAGGCTTTGCCATATTTGGGGAAGAGGCACTTAATAGTGTTAAAGTAAATCGCGCCAAGCCGACACTCTCCTTCAATGTGAGTAGCGGAATAGACTGGTTTGATGTGGAGGGCTTGGTCGAGTTTGGGGAGACCCACGCCACTCTCAAAGAGCTGCGCCGCGCGATTCGTAAGAAAGAGCGCTACGTCAAGCTCGCCGATGGTTCCATTGGCATGATCCCCGATGACTGGATCGAGCGTTTTCGCCATATCTTCGCGCTGGCAGGTGAGCCCAAAGACACCGACGCTCTCCGACTCTCGCCCCTCCACGCGCTTCTGTTTGAGCAGGCGATCACCGATAGCGACGGCGACTCTCAGGTAGATGCGGAGTTTGAGCGCAAGAAACAAGCGCTACGTCGCTTTGACAAGGTGGAGGAAGTCCCCCTGCCTGCATCTCTGGAGGGCATCCTACGGCCCTACCAAAAGTCGGGCTACGACTGGCTGCACTTCTTGCGCACCAGCGGCTTTGGGGGGTGCCTCGCCGATGACATGGGAACAGGAAAGACGGCTCAGACTCTGGCGCTGCTGCTCTCGTTACAAGGACAGAACAAAAAAGCGAGCCTACTGGTCGTGCCACGCTCCCTGGTTTTTAACTGGGAACGGGAAGCGGAGAAGTTCGCCCCCGGACTAAAGCTGCTGCGCTACGACGACAGCGCACGGGTGGAGGATACCAAGACTTTCGATGGCCACGATCTAATCATCACCACCTACGGTATTCTGCTCCGTGATATCGAGAAACTGAGTAAGTATCCCTTTTTCTACGTCATCCTCGACGAAGCCCAGGCCATCAAGAACCCCCTTGCCCAGACCAGCCGCGCCGCACGCCTCCTCAAGGCACAGCACAAGCTCACGCTCACGGGCACGCCCATCGAGAATGGGACAGCGGAGCTCTGGAGCCAGTTCGCCTTCCTCAACCCGGGCCTGCTGGGCGGCTTAGAGATATTCAAGGAGAACTTTCTAGGGCCTATTGAGCGCGGCAAGGACGAAAACGCAGTGACCGCTCTGCGCTCCCTGACCCGCCCGTTTCTGCTCCGGCGTACCAAAGCACAAGTGGCGAGCGATCTGCCTCCCCGCACGGAGCGTATTATCACGGTGGAGCTGGAAAAGGCCCAACGCACGCTCTACGAACAGACCCGCGATAAGTACCGTGCGCAGATATTAGGGATTATGGACAGCGAGGGGAACTCCAATGCCCAGCTTCGGGTGCTGGAGGGCTTGCTGCGGCTACGTCAAGTGTGCTGCGATCCCCGTCTGATGGACCCGACGACCAAAGTCGGCTCGGCGAAGCTTGAAGCGGTGCTGGAGACAATGGAAACTCTGCGTGCCGAGGGCCACAAGGCGCTGATCTTCTCCCAGTTTACTCAGATGCTTGGCCTGTTGAAGGCGGAGCTAGATACACGCAAGATTCCCTACCTCTATCTGGATGGGCGCACCAAAGACCGTCAAAAGTGTGTGGACACGTTTCAGAGCGACGAGGCCATTCCCTTCTTTTTAATCTCCCTAAAGGCAGGCGGGGTCGGGCTAAACCTGACGGCGGCGGACTACGTGATCCATATTGACCCGTGGTGGAACCCCGCTGTCGAGCAGCAGGCCTCGGACCGCACGCACCGCATCGGCCAGACCCGCCCGGTGTTTGTCTACAAGTTTCTGGCCCGCGATACGGTCGAGGAGAAGATAGTAATGCTTCAGGAGAGGAAAAAGGCGCTCGTGGACTCGCTCATCCAGACCGACCAGAGCCTCTTCAAATCCCTGACCCGCGACGATATCGCCGCGTTGTTTTCGTAAAACGAAAACCGAGGCAACGAATCAACACACTCGGAGAGTGTCCGGCGAAGCCCTTAGCGAGAGGATCTTGATCCCTCGAAGCCCAAAGTCCGCCCCATTCGCAAGATACGTAGCCCATTGAGCGTAACGAGCAGGCTTCCTCCCACATCCGCGAAGACGGCCATCCAGAGCGTTGTCTTGCCCAGCAGCGCCAGAATCAAGAAGACCAGCTTGAGCCCCAGTGCCACCGCAATATTCTGGGTCAGTGTCGAGGCCACGGCGCGGGAGAGCTGGATAAACGCAGGGATCAGGCGCAGGTCTTCTCGAAGCAGCACCACATCCGCAATCTCCAGCGCGACCCCCGTCCCGGTGCGCCCCATGGCAAATCCCACATGGGCACGCGCCAGCGCCGGACCGTCGTTGATTCCATCCCCCACCATGCCCACGCCGCCGTGCTGCTGCGCCAGCGCACTCACAGTCGCCAGCTTATCTTCCGGCAGAAGCTCCGCCCGCACATCGGTGATGCCGGTTTGCTGCGCGATCTGTGCTGCCGCCGCCTTACCATCGCCCGTCAGGATCACGGTATGCACCCCGAGCGCCTTGAGCTGAGCGACAGCCTCCGCCGCCGTCGAGCGTACGGTATCTGCCACCCCGATCACCGCGAGCGCCTGCTGGGCATCGGTGAGTACGACCGTGGTCTTGCCCTCAGACTCCAGCCGCGCCAGAAGCGCCTCAACATGCGGGCCACATACCTGGTTCTCCTCGGTCAGCCGATGGTTGCCGACATAGTGCCGTCGCCCTTCTAGTGTCCCCGCCACGCCCCGTCCGATCACGGCTTCAAATGCCTCCACGGGCAGGTGCTGGCACGCGTGGCTCTGGGCACAGTGCATCACGATTGCAGCGGCCACCGGGTGCTCCGACGCCGCATCCAGGCTCGCCGCGAGGTGAAGCAGCTCCGAGGGCGCACGGTCAGTCAGCGGCAGAATATCCGTCACCGCGGGCCGCCCCTCTGTGAGAGTCCCTGTCTTATCAAAGGCAATCACCTTGAGCCGACGGCCCTCTTCCAGAAAAGCTCCCCCGCGCACGAGCAGGCCCAGCCGTGCCGCCGCCGTCAGGCCGCTCACAATGGTGACCGGGGTCGAGATCACCAGCGCACAAGGGCAGGCGATCACCAGCATCACCAGCGCACTGTGGAGCTGCCCGGGCCAGCTTGCTCCCCAAAAAAGCGGCGGCAAAACGGCATAGAGGAGCGCTAGCACCACGACGGTCGGCGTGTAGATCTTGGCAAATTTATCAATAAAGCGCTGCGTGGGTGCCCGCTGCTGCTGCGCCTCTTTTACGGTGGCAACAATCCGATCCATCGTGGTATCGCCCCGCGCCGCACTGACAAGAAAGACAAAAGTCCCTGTTGTGTTACGTGTCCCCGCAAAGACCGCATCCCCCACAATTTTCTCTAGGGGCAGGCTCTCGCCCGTGATCGCCGCCTGATTGACCGTGGAGATTCCCTCAGTGAGGGTGCCATCCAGGGGAATAGTCTGCCCGGGCCGAACCCGCACTCTATCGCCCACGACAACCAGCGCCAGCTTGCTCTCATGGAAGCTCCCGCACTCCGAGAGTACCTCGACCGTCTCGGGCGTGGCCTCCATCAACCCCTGTACCGCTTTGCGGGCCCGCTCCAGGGAAAGTCCTTCAATCACTTCCGCGACCGTGAACAGAAACGATGCCATCGCCGCCTCAGGCCACTGCTGAATCGTGATCGCTCCCACAATCGCCAGCCCCATCAAGAAGTTAATATTGAGTGTCCGGGTGCGGAGCGCCATCCAGCCCTTACGCGCCGTCTCCCCGCCCGAGAGCAGCAGCGACGCCACTGCAAGCGTGATTACCCCAAGAGCATCATCGGCATGCTGGCCCGTCTGCCCCTCGATAATCCACGCCCCCGCCTCCGCACTCGCGGCGAGCGCTCCCGCCAGCGCGAGCCGCACGATCTTTTGGCGTGGCAGCACCGGAGCGACTTGAACCGTCCCCCCATTCTCCGCCGTCAGAGGACGGGCGTGCATCCCCAGCTCCGCAAGCGCACTCTCGGTCGGTGCCGTGGCTTCCTGGGCGTGCCTTATCGTCAGAATCCGCTCAATCAGATCAAACTGAAGTTCCTCAATACCGCCGACGCTCTTGAGGCGGTTGCGGATAAGCTGCTCCTCCGTGGGGCAGTCCATAGCGGCAATAAAGTAGCGGGAGATCGGCATAGCAGTTCATGGTACCGCATCGGTGTGTGCACAAATCTGCAAATAGCTTTACTTATCCCTCGACCAGATCGCTTGGATAGGCTACAATACAAGCCAGACAATGAGCCACTCTTCCTGGCGCGCTAAAAATCCGGTCGTTTCTTTTCGACATGCAGTCGAGGGAATCGCCCACGCTTTCCGCACCCAGCGGAACATGCGCTTTCACACGATTGCGTTCTCGCTGGTATTTCTGGCTGGAATCATTCTACGTCTGCCCCGAGTTGAGATGCTGGCTCTTGTTTTTTGTGCGGCTTTGGTGCTGATCACGGAGCTGTTCAATACCGCCATTGAGGGCACGGTAGACATGATTACCCAGAGCTACCACCCCGCAGCAAAGTTCGTGAAAGACATTGCGGCAGGCGCGGTTCTCATCTCCGCTGTCACGGCAGCCCTGGTGGGTGCTGTTGTTTTCTGGGGAGCGGTTCGCCTGGAAAGCCTGCCTGTACGCCTGATCCAGCCGCCCACGGTTCCTGTGTTTGCAGGGGCCTTTGTCCTCCTGTTACTACTCGTGCTGGTGGGGAAGATCGCGGGGAAAAAAGGCTCGTTGTTGCAAGGCGGCGTGATTTCCGGCCACTCCGCCATCGCCTTCTATCTGGCCGGTATTATCTTGTTTCTCGTCCCACAGCCTGCGGTTGTCGTGCTCTCTCTGGGGCTGGCAGCGCTGGTTGCCCAGTCTCGGGTCGAGACGAAAGTGCATACGCTGCGCGAAGTGGCCGCCGGTGCTGTTCTGGCACTAACTCTAGCGGCTCTCGTGCTCAAGGTTCCGCCCTGGCTTGGATACCACCTGCCCACCTCGTGGTTTTCTCTTCCTGCGGCATCCCCTCTCCCCAAATAATCTATGGACCCTGCTAGTATCTCCCCGACGATTATCGTAGCCAGTAGTGTACTGGTGCTGCTTCTGATCCTGCTCATGGGCGCCTTTGCCATGGCGGAGGCCGCGCTCCTGGCGCTGCGCTCTACCCGCGTGGAGCAGATTGTCGAAGAAGGCCGCCGTGGCGCGAAGGCGGTTCAGGTTCTCCTGGAAGACCAACCCCGGATGATTGCCACGACCCAGGTGGGCGTCACACTCAGTGGTTTCACCGCCGCCGCCGTCGCCGCGACGGTGCTCTCGCAGGCGCTCGTTCCCAGGATTCAGCGCCTCATCCACGACAATAACAACGACTACTCCAGTATTATTGCCCCCGTTATTATCACGATCCCGGTGGCAGTGCTGGCGATGGCGCTGGGCGGCATGCTTCCTAAATCCCTGGCCTTGCAGGCACCCGACCACTGGGCAACGCGCCTTGCGCCCCTGGTGCGCGGCTGCACCGCTCTTTTCACCCCGTTCTCCGCACTGATTTTAGGGCTGGCACGAACCATTGCCCCGCAGGCACGCTTCGAAGCGCCCATGATGACGCGGGGGGAATTTGAAAAATTCGTGGACGATCAAGGCAAGGGCGGTGGCATTGATGAAGGCGAGGAGGAGATCATCAAGAACATCATCGAGATCTCCGAGACAGAAATTCGTGCCGTCATGACGCCCCGAGTAGACATGGCCGCCGTGCCGGTGAACGCCCCGCTAGAGAAAGTCGTGGAGCTGATTCTGACATCGGGGCACTCGCGCATCCCTGTCTATGCGGGCACCATAGATAACGTCATTGGTGTGCTCCACGCCAAGGATCTGCTGCGGCTCCTCACGGCGGAAGAGCGCCCGCCCCATCTCGGCAAGCTCGTGCGCCCCCCGATCTTTGTGCCGGAGAGTCGCCGGGTGGCCGATCTACTGGAGACCATGCGCCACTCGCACCAGCAGCTCGCGATTGTTCAGGATGAGTACGCGGGCACGGCGGGAATCGTCACGCTGGAGGATCTGTTAGAGGAGATTGTCGGGGAAATCAAGGACGAGTACGACGTGGACGAGCCAGAGATAAAAGTGATCTCCTCCACCGTCACCCTGCTCGACAGCCGCCTGAGCCTGGATGATATCAACGAGCGCCTTGGCACCAATTTAGAGCACGAGGACTACACCACAGTCGGCGGCTACGTCTTTGGAATTCTCGGCCATGAAGCCGCTGTCGGCGAGCGCGTGCTCACCGAGGGTGTCGAGTTTGTGGTCGAGGCACTGGAAGGGCGGCGCATCAAGACCATCCGCGCCACCCGCCTGCCAAAGATCTCTAGCGACGCAATAGAGAGCTGATCCAGACTAGCGAAAACTCAGGCTCCAGAGCTTGAGGTAGTCCGCATTGACCAAGCTCTTGGC
>NZ_JAYUPA010000452.1:0-1698 GCF_043760365.1 Armatimonas sp. | reverse complement strand
GTGATTGCGGTCGTGAATCCTACGGGCAGCCCACGCGTGATGCTGGCAGGCCACATTGATGAGATTGGATTTCTGATTCACTACATCAACGATGAGGGCTTTTGCTACTTTAGGACGATCGGTGGTCACGATAACGTAAATATCGTGGGCCAGCGCGTGGTAGTCCAGACCCGCAAGGGCCCCGTGCACGGTGTTATCGGTAAGAAGCCTGTTCATCTGCTCGCTGCGGATGAGCGTGGCAAGAAGATCGAGCTGGAAGACCTCTGGATGGATCTGGGGGTCACGAACAAACAAGAGGCGCTTGATGCGGGTGTGCAGATTGGGGATCCGGCGGTCTATGCCGATGGTTGGCAGCCTCTATTGGGTGATCGTGTGGCGGGCCGCGCAATGGACAACCGCGTGGGAGCCTGGGTTGTCGCGGAGGCGCTGCGGCGTGTGAAAGCGCTGAGCCCACAAGCGGCTGTCTTTGCGGTTGCGACGGTGCAGGAGGAGATCGGCCTCCGAGGGGCGCACGCGGCGACCCACGGTGTCAAGCCCGACATTGGAATTGCGGTGGATGTGACCTTCGCAACCGACTTTCCCTCGATGGACAAGCGCAAAGTAAGCCCGATGAAGCTCGGGGGCGGCCCGGGGGTACTTCGTGGTGCCAATGCCAACCGTAAGCTCGCCGATCGGATCGTGGAAGTGGCACAGACCGCTGGAATTCCCGTGCAGCTGCAGGCAACTCCAGGCGGGACGGGCACGGATGCCAATGCCATGCAGATCGCGCTCGCGGGAGTCTGCACGGGGCTGGTGGAGGTGCCGCTGCGCTACATGCACACGCCTTGTGAGATCATCTCGCTCGCGGATGCCGATGCCTGTGCGGAGCTTCTTGCACGGGTTTGCGCCTCGCTCACCCCCGACGAAATCTGGGCACCTTAATACCGTCTCGCTCACAGAGCAGAACGCAAAAAAATGCCCGGACTACGCGCTTTCGCCGTGCCGGGCAATATTAAGGTGTTTCTCGTGCACGGTGGGAAATTGCAAGCCCCGTGCCGCGCCGCATAACACCGCGTAAATCAGGTAAATCTAGCGGGGAGCCTCAAACTCCGTGACCCAGCTCTCCAGAATATCTAAGGCTCCTTGCCAGAAACTCGGATCATTTAAATCTACCCCAAGCGGGGCTACGAGTTCTGCCGGGAACTGCGAGCCACCCTGCGAGAGCAGCGCGACATATTTTTGGGCAAACGGGGCACCTTCTCGGCGGTAGCGGAAGTAGAGTGCGAGTGCCAGCATCTTCCCAAAGCTATACGCATAGACATAGAACGGGGTGCCGATAAAGTGAGGGATGTAGCTCCACCAGAGCGCATGATCCTCTCCCAGGGTCACCGCGCCCGCGAACATCGCACTGACTTTTTCTTGCCAGAGTGCGCTGAGACGCTCTACGGAGAGCTCGCCTTGCTTACGTTCGGCGTGGACGGCCTGCTCAAACCGATACATCGCGGTCTGGCGGTGGATCGTGGAGAAAGAGTCCTCCAGTACCCGCCCGAAGAGTGCGCGTCGCGCTTCCCCTGTGACCTGTGCTTGCTCTTGCTCGAAGACCAGTAGCTCCGCGAAGGTCGAGGCGACTTCCGCCATGGGCAACGTGCCGTGAAAGTTGAGGTAGCTCTGGCCCCGGGAGAGAAACGAGTGGATACCGTGGCCGAGCTCGTGCGCCAG
>NZ_JAYUPA010000451.1:0-1699 GCF_043760365.1 Armatimonas sp. | reverse complement strand
TCAGCTACCTGCACCCAGCCCACCTGACGGTGGGAGAACCGATTCGTGAAAAAGGCTCAATCTTCGCCCTTTTACGGGGTAGTTCCTCCTCCTCCCTCACTGGGCAAGAGACGCTGACCACTCACACGACGGGGCTGGAAGCCGATGCGAGCGAGCTCGGGGGTTTTGTCTAGCAGCGTGCTGGCGGCGCAGTAGTGGAACCGGGCACGGCTTATCGAAACCCACAGCGTTTTGGCGGCACCATCGCGCTGCTGGGTGAGGCTCTGACGACGACCGACGCTGGCTAAAGGACGCGCGGCCACGACCACCGCCAGGGCATCCTGAATCCGGGTGAGAAGCTCCTCCGGGTAGCGGGCCAGCTCGGGCTGGACGGACGCAGAGGCAGTGATGGCCTGCTGGGCCAGCAAAATCACCCGATCATCACGCTGGAGAGAGCCTAGCTTTCCCCCCGTCCAGCCGTAGGAATTGAACGCCCCCAAGCGCGAGGCGGCATCCACCTCGTAGTCGGGACGGGACTGAATATGACGGAAGCCATCTTTCAAGCGCTCTTGCAGGCTCTCCAGCGCAGACTGGTAGCGCTGGGAGTGCCGGGCACGCTCCCCCTCCGTCATCATCTGTGAGCCTCCCAGGGCCATCAGAGCGGTGTACTCTGTCTCAATCGTGCTCCGTAGAACCGCCGGAATCTTAAAAGGATCAGTAGCAGCCCGACTATCGTCCACCGAGCGAACCAGCTCTGCAGCCTTAACCACTTCTTCAATAACCATTGCCATGACAGGCGTTTCCTTTCTCAGCGAGGCTCCCTCGCCTTCATCTTCTCTTACGGAAAAGTGCCCTCAGAGAGTTCCCCGCCTTTCCAAACCGGAAGAAAACAGGCACTCAGAGCTGTCTCTCTCTCCGCAATCGGAATCGGGTGACTAAATGTCCCTTCCCACGCACCCGCATCCGGTTGCGGAAGCCCAAGCAGAGGCTACCTAATCACCGCAACCGGAATCGGAGGGCAGAGCAGCGCGCTTTGGTCACCCGCAACCGGAAGAAAGCTAGGCGCGGGCCACGCTCAGCAGCCCGAACCCGAAACCCTTCGCCGCCCCAATGCCTGCGGCTAATGCCTCAGCAAAGAGAGCCGTATCCGTGACCGTGAGAACCCCTTCGAAGAGAACCGCATGGTGGGTTGTCCGACTCTCTGCCCGATGGTGCTTCTGTGCCTCTTGCTCTATAACCTCGGCATAGGGCAGCGTGAGAGCGGAGCCATCACGCCGACGAAATTCCTTGAGGGGAAGGGAGAAGCCGTGGCTACTCGCCTGCCTCCCAATCCACTCAAGCTGCTGCTCCTCCGTTCGTAAAGGGAGCCGCTTCCCCTCTCGCTTGACAGTGGGGTTTGCACGAAGGCGAAATCGTAGCGGTGTATCCCTCGCCAGTTTAGGTTCCCATTGCTTCACCTCAGCAGAAGCGAGCAAGTAGGTCGGGTGTTGCGCGGTAAGCTTCTCCCAGTCAGGCTCCACACGGGACTGTACCAGAATAACAGTGCCATGCCTTGGGCTCTCCTCGACCCGAAAAAGACAGCGCACTTCTTTTCGTGCTTCGTCAGCGGCTTGTTGCGCCGTCGCACTTCCCACAAGAGGATGAGGCAGCTCAGGGAAGGCATGAGAGAGCGTACGGTGCAGCTCATACAGAGCACGTAGGTCGCTCTCCACCTGGCGGC
>NZ_JAYUPA010000450.1:0-1700 GCF_043760365.1 Armatimonas sp. | reverse complement strand
GCAGGCGCTCGACGATTGCTCGCTTGCGTGCGAGTATCTGGCGCAGCTCCTCATTCTCCTTCTGAAGCAAGACCGCTTCTTCGTCTAGGCGAGCATTGCGCCGCTACTTCTTAGCCTCTCTGGGAGCGGGTGCCACCTGTGGCTTCGTCGTAGCGGAACTTACGCTCGGTGAGGATTTCCTGCGTTTGCGGTACAATCAAGCCACTATGGATCCAGTGGCGGGAGCAAAAATTGTTGGAGCGGGAGTTGCAGCAGCGACGGATCGTGAGCGGCGCAAGTGGCTCGTTGACCAAGTCAAGAAGCTACGCCGCCGTCTGCGCCAGGGTACAGTAGGAATTGCGATCTTTGGAGCGGGCGGTGTTGGTAAAACCACGCTGGGCACGATGCTTGATGAGAGCTTCGACCCTCTTGCCGCACCGCGCACTTACAAATCTTCTGTAGATACCGAGACCTACTACTTCAAGAGCAACGACTCCCAGAGCCTCCTGGTCGCTCCTGGTCAAGAGCGTCGCCGTGCAACATCCTGGGCACCGATCTTCAGTGACCTTTATAGATCAAAGAAAGTGGTTCTCATTAACATTGTGGCCTATGGCTATCATGCTAGTGAAGAGACCATCACAGATTTTGAAATCTATCAACAACAAAGTCGAGTTATTGAACAAGAACTTTTTCAAGAGCTGGCTCAGTCATTAAAGCTTCTCACTGCCCCTATTCATCTAATCACTTTAGTTGTCAAGCAAGATCTCTGGTGGAATAACCAAGAAAAAGTGAAAGCTCATTATGAGCAAGGCGAATACGCCGATATTCTCACCAGTCTTCAGAACCATGTTGGGCAAGGTCGCTGTCCTCATGAGTTTATATATGCATCGCTTGTGCTTCAAAACCTAAAGGATGGTACGGGAAAAATTTGCGTACCTACTACAAGCGGTTACGATGATACTCTGCAACATGAATCCTATCGTCGTTTACTCGATATTCTTGAACGGTGGACGAAATGAGTACTCAGCCAGTCCTACAGCTATCAGACAAATATGACGATGCAGTCTCTGTCGAAGAACTTGGATTCTCGACAGCTTGCCGTCTTTTGGACGATTACATTGATTTTATAATAGAAAAAATTCAAAAATTCAAAAATATAGATGGTTCTAAAACGAATTGGTATACCATATCCAGAATCCAGAAAGGAAATTCGTCACTTTTTTCTCTCTTATTGCCTTTTTCGCGATATGTCGCAGATATGCAACTTCTGACTAATAAATCTCATGTACTTTATGAACGTGGAGATTTGAATGTCTGGGAAAAAATGGAGCTGGGCCTGAAGTTAGATCGAGCCGAGGAGACCCTACAAGTAGCACGGGCAATTTTGAAAGAATACGAGTCCTACATGACAGAGGTGTCTAAGTCTTCCGCACAAAAATAACCCCCTGTCACACAGCGCTGTGTGACAGGGGGAGGGTTTATATGCCCGCGAGAGCCTGCTCCAAATCGGCGATAATATCCCCGACGTGCTCGATGCCAATCGAGAGGCGCACGAAGTCAGGCGTGACTCCGGTGGCGGCCTGCTCCTGCTCGGTGAGCTGGGAGTGGGTGGTACTGGCGGGGTGGATAATCAGGCTCTTGGCGTCCCCGATATTGGCGAGCAGCGAGAGCAGCTTCACCGATGACACCAGCTTGCGACCCGCGTCCACGCCGCCTTGCAC
>NZ_JAYUPA010000449.1:0-4771 GCF_043760365.1 Armatimonas sp. | reverse complement strand
GCTTGTAGTCCACGGGAAAGAGATACTCCGCCATTGCCCCCGTGAGGGCGATCATTGGGAGAAAAAGCCCCAAAGGGTAGGGAAACGCCAGCCGCCAGAAAGCAAACGCAAGCCCATAACCCAGCGCTACCAGTCCGATCTTCTGCGGCTCGTCCCGCAGGCGGTGGATACGCCAGGCAAGGATTACTTCCTCACTGGTTTCTTTCTCCTCGACCACATTCATCAAAGTCAAATCGGTGGGAGTATAGCCGCTCTGAGGCGCTTTCGTCAATGCACTCACAGTAAATAGGTACGCGACCGTGTGATCACGGGGGGACGTCTCGCAGATATTAATCCGCGAGACTTGCGAAGAATTTAAGCCTATGGTAAACTCATGACCAGAATACGAATCCAGTCATATGATACAAAAAGAGAACAACTGCACTGGCGGGGAAGAAACACGGCGCGCTATCCTAGAGGCGGCGCGTAAGCGTTTCTTGCACTACGGCTTCAAGAAAACCACCATTGACGAGATCGCGTCGGATGCGGGAATCGGCAAGGGGACGGTCTATCTGCATTTTGAGACCAAAGAAGCGCTTCTTCTGACTCTAGCCCGTGAGGTGAAGCGCAATGTCACTGACCAGATGCGTGCCATTACGGAGTCTCTGGCTTCCCCTGAGGAGAAGCTCCGCCGGATGCTCATGGCCGCGATTCTTTCCGTTCACGATGTTGCTCAGGTGACAGTTCACGGAACGGAGCTCGTTGACGAGCTGCTCTCGCCACGCCTCATGGCGTGTGGTCAGCCAGAGCGCCAGGCACAGCTCGACCTACTCACCCGCGTGCTCTCCGAGGGAGAGTTTGACCTGCCCTGCACCCCTACCGAGGCCGCCTCGTACTTATTGCTCGCGATGGTGCCGTTCTTCCCACCCTACCTGAACCCCTGCCACGCTAAACCCTCCTGCCGCAAGGGCCTGGAAGCGCAAGCGGGCGCGATGCTAGATTTCTTGATCCATGGAATCCACAAGCACTAGAATTTTCAGGGAACCTACTGACCATAAAACGAATTTAGTCATCAGGAAACGATCATGCTAAACACAAAAACCGTACAAGCCGAGATATTTGAAAAGGTGATACTCCCCCACGAAGCGTCGCTCTACGCCCCGGCGATGGCGCTGACTCGCAGCGCCTCCGACGCTGAGGATCTGGTTCAGGAAACGCTCCTACGCGCCTTCGACCGCTTTGATACCTACCGCTCCGATGGCAGCCCACGGGCCTGGCTGCACACAATCATGCGCAATCTCTTCTACAATATGTACCGCAAGAAGTCCCGCGAGCCACGGCAAGTCCCTCTCGAAAATGCCGATGGAAGCTCCATCGAGCAGCCGACTGCGCCCAATGCCTCCCCGGAGCGCCTGGTGCTCTCTCAGCTCGAAGGGGCCGCGCTGCTCCAGGCCGTCCGCACGCTTCCTGAGGAGTACCGACGGGTGGTCGCGATGGCGGATATTCAAGGGATGGCCTATCAGGAAATTGCCCAGGACCTGCACATTCCCGTCGGCACTGTCCGCTCCCGCCTCTCCCGTGGCCGTGAGCGCGTCCGCCGCTCCCTGACTTCCTGGCACCCCGAGACCGTCCCGGCTCTAGCCGCTCGCGCTTTAGCGCACTAAATTACCTGCCCACGACAGTAGGCAAACCGCGTGCGCCGCGGGCCGCAACCGCACGAACGCCGAAGAGGTAGTCGTCTTTGGAGAGCGGAAGCACGGCCTGGGTCGTGGAGAAACGCTTGCTGCCGCTCCAATCAAACTCCGTCGTGCGCCGCCAGAGAACGTCGTAGCTTGCTGCACCGTCCACTGGCCCCCACTGGAGCGTGGTCTGGGCACTGAGATCCTGCTTGAGACTCACGCGCACGGGAGCGGGCGGGGCCTGAGCAAGCTCGGAGAGCCAGGCAACGGCCACTTGCGTCACATGGGTGAGGTAGTTGTAGTCCACGAACTCAGGCAGATCCCCGTAGGTCACGCCTTTCTCCACTCTCAGGTTTTGGTGCTGGTGCCGCCAGTCCTCGCTGGGTTCTGTAAAGCGCACGGATGCTGGGAAGCCTGCTGTCAGAAACGCACTGTGATCGCCGCCACGCCCGTAGCGATCGTTGCGTAGCGTGAGTGTTACGGAAATTCCCTTCACTTGCCGCCGAGCAGAATCTGCAATCGCACGCGCTAAAGTCCGAGCAGGCGAGTCCCCGTCGGTGCCGAGGCTCTTGCGACGCGTGGCCTGGGTCGCCAGCTCGCCCAGCTCATCGGATGTCGAGAAAACCCGGATGTGCTTGTCGTCGCGCTTGCCCGCCTCGCTCAGAGAGTTGCCCACAATGTCGTAGGTCGCCATCGCGATAATGCTCTTGCCCTGCTCTTTCAAGCTCTTTGCAAGCTGCGCCGAGCCCAGCAGGCTCTGTTCCTCACCCGTCACGGCGGCAAAGACCACGGTGCAGCGCGGGCGCATCCCCGCCATCAGTCGCGCACACTCCAGCACGACAGAAACCCCCGAGGCATCGTCGTTGGCTCCCGGCGCAGGAGAATTTGCATCCAGCACATCGGTCACCCGAGAGTCGTAGTGGCCCGAGATCACAATCACGCGCTCGGGAGTGTCCGTGCCCGGCAGAGTCGCCAGCACATTGCCGATCTCGACGGCCTTTGTCATCCGCCCGCCCGCCGCCTGCACCCAGCGCTGCTGCGCCACTTGCAAGTTCCCGCCGTAGCTTTTCAGCTCCCTCTCCAGCCAAGCCGCCGCCACATCCGCCCCCTTCGCCCCCGAGAGCGTGTGCCGCGTGGGAATCTCCGCGAGTGAGCGTACGGTCTTCTCCAGGCGTGCCCGGGAAACATCTTTCACAAGTTGTTTAGATGGAAACATCTACACCTCTCCTCGCAAAATAGAGATCAAGGTTCGTACCAGGCGCTCCGTGTCGGTGGGGATGGAAAAGAGCCCTAGGTCTTGCGTGATGCGTTTTTCGGTGCGCTCAAGCGTCCCAAACCGCCAGATATCGCCCACGGACACCGCCCCATACAAAGTGTTTTCGGTCGAATCCGTCCACTGATCCACCGCGATCAGCTCCGCGCAAAGCTGAGAGAAGCCACGCGTGAGATCGGCCTGCTTGGCTTCGATGACCAGAAGATTTCCCTGCGCCTGAAGCAGATAGTCCAGGGCCCCCTTGAGCTGTCCGTTGACTCGCACATCCAGCTCGGAGCGCACCTGGGCATCCACATGGCGTGCAACTTCTCCCAAAACGGGGGCGATTAGAAACTCCCGGCGCGGCGTTTCACTGCTCATCCCCACATGACGAAAGGCGAAGTCCAGCCGCACACTCAGCTCTGCCAGCCAAGGCAGTGGCTCCGGTGCCAGAGGCAGAGCAAGGGTCGTGGCATCGAACTGATAGCCAAAGGCAACCACCAGTTCCTCGGGAATCGCGGTCAGCTTGAAATAATCATGGAAGCCGCGAATCGTAGTGGGAAGTATCAGTGCCATGCGCTATTCTATCGCTTTCCAGGCTTTTTCAAAGAAGCGCATCACGTCCGCCAAGGCGTCCTGAACCACGGTCAGGTGCTCACAGTCTGGGTAGATCTTGCACTCGGTCTTGAGGGCTTTTGCAAGACCCTGCGCCCCCGACTTGCCAAAGTCGGATGCCCCCGCCCCGACCAGAAACGGCGGCAGTCCCTCCGCACTTCGCACCACTCCCCCACCGCCCAGCACGGCGACAGCGGCAAAAGTCTTCGGATTTGCTTGCGCGGCCTGCACCGCCATCGCCGCGCCCATCGAGTGCCCGGTGAGAAAGACGCGCTTCGGGTCGTAAGAATAGAGCTTTCCCAGCTCCGCCAGCAGCGCGGGAAGCTCCCCCAGCCCCGCGCCGTTTCGCAGTGTCAGTAGCAGCCAGCCGCGCTTCTCACAGAGCCGTACCAGCTTGCCCGCGCCGTAGGTGTCAAAGAACATGTTCTCCGAGCCGCCCGCCCCGTGTAGCGCGATGACCAGCGGCAGAGGCTTGCCGGACTTCACGGCATCGGGCGCGAGCAGACGCACAGGGGCTTTATTGAGCGTCAGCCAGAACTGCCCGGCCTGCTTCTTGCCCCACAGCGCCGCATTTTTCGCCGCCGCCTCCGCCTCGCGCAAGAGCTTCAGCCCCGGAAAGTCCGTCTCCAGCGCCTCGCCGCCAGCAAGTTTCTTGAGAATTCCCAGCAGGTGCACCACCGATGGCTCCCTCACTCCCTCCAGTGCCGTCAGCCGCGCTTTGAGGTTCGTTGCGTAGGAAAGAGAGATAAGCCGCTCTGTCACAAGACTCTGTCCTTTGACTGACATGCGAACACTACCATCAACCTCGCGTGGTGCTGCGGCGAAGTAGGTAAATGCGGTCATTGGAAAACCTGTTACCGGAACTTCCCCTAAGTCGCCGTTCAGAGGCGGGCCTTCCCCGCCAACACCAACCAAGAGACTCTCTGGTGCCTTCTCTGGTGTCTCATAGAGCCGTGAGACTCGGAACTCGACACCAACATCAGTATCCGCAAGCCGAACGGAGGTGGTGAAGATGAGGGGCATTGCCCAACGTCGCTCTGGAGTGCGGTCTTTCTCCTCCCCTAACAAAAGGATTGCCTGATCGAGCGGCTTGGCGCTTGCGGAGGGGCCACCCGCGAAAAATCCCATCACCGCCTGATTGATTAGGGGCAAGACTTGGCGCTTCTTCTCCGCGCTAGCCGTCTCCCAGAGTATCTCAAACTGCCGCAAGCGCTGGCCCGTCTCGTAGCGCCCCGCCGCCGGATCT
>NZ_JAYUPA010000448.1:0-1704 GCF_043760365.1 Armatimonas sp. | reverse complement strand
TCGAAGCCAGATCAAGCAGCAGGAAGAGCTGATTCGCCATAGCCTGGAGTCCGAGTCTGAAACCTTAGGCCGATCTCGATCCGGTAAGCGCTCTTCTGGAAATCGCCGCTCACAAAGTGGCCCTCCATCTCGCTTTGTAAAAGAGGAGCTGGAAGAATCCTCAAATCAGGCTGAGCATTCTGTAGCTCATGGCAAAGATTCTGTAGCTCATGGCGAAGGGCAACGAAAGCCTGTAAGCGGGCTGCCTTTAGGAACCCCTAAAAAGAAGGTGGTGGACGATGGTAGTATCGACTGAGAAAAAACTTGTAGCGACTGATAAAGGCACTACGGCGGCAGTGAGTAAGGATACGATCCAGGTGGAGGGAGAGCGACGAGGGCGCTACACCCGCCGCCCTACGCCGATTGCTCTACTGACTCCTTTGAAACTAAAGCTTCTGGGGTTTCTGGTGGAGTGTCGAATTCTTTCACTGCCTCAACTTGCAAGCCTGGGACAGCTCTCTCAGAAAGCAACTCGTCGTCAGATGCGGGCGCTCTTTGACGCGGGACTGGTGGAGGTGGTGGCGGTATCACGGGCCGCACTTGCTCCTGAAGATGCCCCAAATAGCGAAAAGCTCCTCTTTGGCACTGCGCCCAACTTCTACACCCCGACTGCGGCAGCGGTGAGAGTGTTGGTTGATTCTGGCACTCTGGCGCGGCACTACCTCAAGCGGAGTGCTCCGTTCTATGGACCGAAGAATGGCTTGTTTTTGCGCCACGAGCTACTAGTGCGTGATGTTCGGGTGTGGCTTGAGCAACTTGCCTTTGCTGGTCAGGGCCGCACAACGCGCTGGGAAGATGGGGTGGATGCAGTCCTTGACCTTCAAGAGCTCGGGGTGGTTCGGCCAGATTCTTGGTTCGTCTTTGAAATGCAACGCGCTGAGAGGCTGGCGGTGTTGGTGGGCCTCGTCGAAGTTGATCGGGGTACCGAGCGTGGAAAGAGCCGATGGAGCGAGAAGCTCACAAGGTATCATGCTCTCTTCGCCTCTGAGCGTCTTCAAGAGCTTACGGGCTATGTGAAGGCGCGCATATTGGTGTTTTGTCCTAGCGCGTCGCGTCGTGATCTGCTGGCTTCCCTGATCGAGGAGTTAGCGGGTAGCGAAGAGCTGGCTGCTCGTTTCTGGATCGTAGAGATGTCGGCTCTGTCAACGTCGAGCCTGTCGAGTCCTATCTGGCGTGTCGCAGGGCAAACCGATCTAATTCCTCTATTAAAAACGTAGCTCTGGAATCTACCCAACTTTCGATACTTTCATTTGGCCCCACCTGTATACTGTGTGCCTAAGAATGGGAGAGTGGTGGGAAATGGACGATGATGGGGTGGGGCGGGAATATCTGACAGTTGACCAGGCGGCGAGCTACTTGCAGCTCTCTACCTCCTCGATCCGCTCCTACATTCGTGGTGGCAAGCTCAAGGCGTTTCGGATTGCGGGGCGACGCAAAGTCCTGATCCAGCGCGACGATCTGATGGCACTACTGGAACCCGCTAGACCTAACGAGCCATCGAGTGCAGCTTGAATATTTTAATGTCGCACCCTTCTTACGCAACGCTCGTTGCATCCCAGAGCGGATGGATGCATACTTACAATTCACGAAGCCCACTGAGGATTGCATCTATATCCACCTGGGAAGTGCAGAGAACTTTTCCAACTAGAGATTTCCAACTGGCTG
>NZ_JAYUPA010000447.1:0-1704 GCF_043760365.1 Armatimonas sp. | reverse complement strand
CGCCGCCTCGCCTGCGGCCCCGGAGGCCCGGCCTGTGGCGTTTCGTGCCAAGCTCAGCTACGACAAGCGTGCGCTCCAGAAAGCCGTCTTCGAGGAAGCGTGGGAGGTGATGAACCAGACCTTCTACGACCCGAACTTCCACGGCGCGAACTGGGCAGCGCTACGGGAAAAATACCGCCCGATGGCCGCCGCCGCGTCGGACCCGATGGATTTCTACGATGTGATTCGCCTGCTCATGGGGCATTTGAACTCGTCGCATATCGGCATTCAGCCAGGGATTATCTCCGATGGGGGCGTGACACCGATCCCGACCGGCTTTCTGGGGGTCGTCTGGGACGAGGGCTACAGCGGTCCGGGGCTGAAAGTGGCCCGGGTTCTCAAGAGTAGCCCGGCGGATCGAGCAGAGTCCAAGCTACTACCAGGCGAGGTTATCATCGCCATCGGGGCGACCACTCTCGAAGCCGATAGCAATCCCGATGAGCTGCTTGCGGACACGGTTGGGGAGAAGCTCCCGCTCACGGTGAAAGGCACCGATGGCAAAGAGCGTGAGGTGCTTATCGTCCCGGCGGCGACCACCACACTTGCAAGTATTCTCTACGACGACTGGACTGCCAGCCGCCAGGAGCTCACGCACAAGCTCAGCAACGGCAAGCTGGCGTATCTGCACATTCAGGGGATGGATAAGCTCAGCCAGGATAAGTTTGAGGGCGGGCTCTATGCCGAAGGTTATGGGCGCGATGGGCTTTTGATTGATGTGCGCGACAACGGCGGCGGCTCGACGGCGGACTATCTACTCACGATGCTCACGCAGCCGCGTCATGCCTACACGATTGCCCGCGACGGTGCCCCTGGCTATCCGACGGATCGCCTACCGTACTACCCCTGGCGCAAACCCGCGGGGCTACTTATCAATGAGAATAGCTACTCCAACGCGGAGATCTTCGCCCATGCCTTCAAACAGCTTGACCGTGGCCCGATCATCGGTGTTACTACCTTCGGGGCCGTGGTCTCCACCGGTGCACAAGCCATTCTGGATGGCTCACAGGTTCGAACGCCGGGTCGTGGCTGGTATCGCGTGAGTGATGGGGTTAATGAGGAGCACACGGGGGCGGAGCCCGATCTCCGTGTGCTGATCAGCCCCACTGATGAGCTGGCAGGCCGTGATCCGCAGCTTGCGGCCGCTGTCAAAGCGTTGATGGGCAAAGCCAAGCCCGTCAAGCTTCCTGAGGCGAAGCCAGGGCGGTTGAGCACAAAAAAATAGCCTGAGATCGCCATTAGATCGCTCCCGTTCATGGGAGCGAAAACCGAGGCGCGGATTTTGGAGTGGGCCTGTAAGCCGGGTTCTGTGTTTGTGTGGTCATCTATCTGGGGCGTTCGTTACCGAACGCCTCCTGCGGTCTACCGGGAGGATCAGCGAGCCGCCTCAACTCCTCCCTCTGACCTTGCTTCGAGTGGGGTTTGCCGGGCCGGTACGTCTCCGCACCGCCGGTGCGCTCTTACCGCACCATTTCACCCTTACCCGGCCCCCTTGTTCCCCCGTTGGACGGGGGCTCGGGGGCCAGGCGGTATCTTTCTGTTGCACTTTCCGTCGGGTCACCCCGCCAGGCCGTTAGCCTGCACCCTGCCCTGTGAAGCCCGGACTTTCCTCAAGCAGCAATTGCCACCTGCGACCACCCGTCCCACTCCAGCGGCCATTGTATCAGA
>NZ_JAYUPA010000446.1:0-4776 GCF_043760365.1 Armatimonas sp. | reverse complement strand
CGAGCTACGATGCCACACTGAGCCAGGCGCTCTGCAACGGCCACGATCCGCGAGAGGTCTTTCTCTTGGAGGTTGCGCCCCATGCCCAGAAGACTCTGCCTGACTTTACTTTAACACAGCAGCACTACGGCATCCAGATACTGGATGTGGCGCACGTGATCAAGCGCGGCAGGCAGCTCTTCGCCCCCGACGGCACACAGATCAAGCGCCTCTACAACCGGGTGATCGTGGACGAGGTGGTTCGGAAGAACATCACACTGCCCTTTGATTTTCGCGATGAACTAGATATCGAGTGGGCGGGGCACCCGAACTGGTATTTTCTGATCAGCAAGTTCTCCCTGCCGTTTCTGAAGCATTCCAGCGTCCCCAAAACGCAGTTTCTGTCGGACGTGGCATCTCTTCCCGATAATCTCGAAGATTATGTGCTTAAGCCGCTCTTTTCCTTTGCGGGCCTCGGGGTGAAAGTCGGGCCAACAAAAGCCGATATTGCTGCCGTGCCCGAGAGTGAGAAGGCTCAGTGGATCTTGCAGGAGCGCGTGAACTTTATCCCAACTATCGAGACGCCCGAAGGCCCGACCAAAGTGGAAGTTCGGATTATGTTTGTCCGCGACGGAAGCGACTACACGGCCATGACGGCGCTACTGCGGCTCGGGCGCGGCAAGATGCTGGGCGTCGACCACAACCGCGATGCCACCTGGATCGGGGCGAGCGCCGCGTTTATTGTGCCCGAGGTGTCCCAGAGCGGACGGTGATCACTCCCAGGTCAAGAAACTGGCCTTTCTCAACACGGAGATCTCTTTTCATTTCGATAGGATTGCCAGGCCCCGTGCGGTGGAAGACGAGATAGTAGGCAGTGCCCGGCACCACCCAGCCGATAAAGTGGCCATCGGGGCCGGTCATGAGTTTTGAGAAAAGCTGCGATCCGACGTATAGCTCCGGCTGTACACCAGCAAGTGGCTTGCCTTTCTCATCCACAAACTGCCCGGTGATGCTATGAACCGGATGCTCAGAGAGCGTGATGACTTGTTGTCCCTCACTCACGGTGATCTCACCGATTGCATAGAGATGGTGCCCGTGGAGGCTTGTCACCTGGAAGTTGGTGATTCCTTGCGGGGGGAGTTCCAGGTCGCCACTCTCATTCGTCGTTCCCACGGGCATACTACTCACTTTGAGGGGAGGGGCAACACCCGTTCTGGAATCGGGTTTTTCATAGCGCGACAAGTTGACCGTCGCACCAGCGATGGGCTTCCCCACCTCGTCCACAACATGGAGCGTGATGGGCCCTGTCTGCACTGGAGTGCGCTGGGCCGTATTAGGCTGCGTCTGGGTAGAGCGAACAAAGAGAATGCCGCCGCCGCCACCAAAGGCAAGGGCAAGCGCAGGAATAAGTATCATTTTCATTGTAAAGTAACCTTTCTGTCGAGAGGGCATCGGGGGAAGTTGCGAGAGAATACACTGGTGTAGCTCGGAGGGAACGTCTTTCTCGGGAAGCTTTTTAGCCAGACGGCGTAGCTTGGATTCAAAGCGCATGGTGCTCGGCTCCTTTCTGTGGCTTTAAGGAGTTCTCGCTCCGGGGCGAGAGGGCGTGTTGAAGAAGAACAGTCGCCTGGGACAAACGAGATTGAACGGTGCCCAGAGGGATATCTAGCAGCTCAGCGACTTCTCGGTAGCGCATTTCTTGCACGCGCACCAGCACAAAGACCTCGCGGTAGTGTGTGGGGAGCGTGTTGATGGCCGTATCTAGAGCCTGCTTTGCCTCGTGCTGGGTGTAGTGCGCCAATGGATCGCTGGACAGATCGGCAGCAAGATCCTCGTGTTCATCGAGCGCTTCCGTGAAGTGGATTTTCCGTCGCGCTGCCAAGTGATGCTTGACGGCGATCCCGCAGAGCCAGGTCGAGAGAGCGCCCACGCCGCGCCAGCCCTCCAGGCGCTGGTAGGCCGTCAGAAAAGTTTCTTGAGTCAGGTCTTCGGCGAGCGTGTGACTCCCGCTGAGCCGGAGCAACAAGTTGTAGACCCGGCGGGAGTGGCGGCTAAGAAGCGTCTCAAACGCCGCCACACTTCCATTTTTTGCTTTTTGAACCAACCAGAGGTCGGGAACTTGCATCGCGCACTTTGTCCTTCCCTCTTGAGTGTTGCGTTATTCGGTTTTTGTTCGGTTGGCTCGGAACTATTTTAGGAATTAAATTCCAGCGAGGCGTGTGTCCGCGTCGCCGAAGCGCTCTAGCTTGACACCCATTCGGTCCATCAGCGAGAGATACAGGCTACAGACCTTGCGGTTCCCATCGCCTTTATCGCGGTAGTTCAGAACGCGGCCCGTTGCGAGTGCCCCGCCCATGCCCCCCACTGTCAGGATCGGCAGGTGCGTGTTATCGTGCGAGGAGCCAGAGTACATGTTGGAGAGCCATAGGATACAGGTGTTGTCTAGAACGGTTCCCTGGCCTTCAGGCATCGCGTCTAGCTTGCCCGCCAGATACGCCAGCTGCGTGACATAGTGATGAACAATGCGCTGGTAGCCCTCGGAGTTATCGCTATGCGAGGCAATATGGTGGCCGTCGTTGACATTGAGGAACGGGTAGAACAGGCCCGAGAGATCGCGGCACATGAGCATTGAGGCGATCCGGGTCTTGTCGGTCTGAATGGCGAGTGCGACAATATCGCACATCAGGCGCATGTGCTCCCGCAGATCCTCAGGGAGACCATCGTCGGGGCGCTTCATCGCCACCAGCGGCTTGCCTTTCCCACGGGCATTGTCGGCAGCCTTGGACATCTCAGTGCGGAGCTTCTGGGCGCGTTTCTCCACTTCGCGGACACTGTTGAGGTACTCATCGAGCTTGGAGCGGTCCTCGCGGCTAATCTTGCGGCGCAGGCTGGCGGCCTCGGAGCCGACACGGTCCAGGACGCTCTCCAGGCGCTGGCTACCATTATTGTCGAAGAGGCCATCGAAGGCCAGTGACGGGTAGACCTCGCTCGGGACGGGCGAGTCGGCGTCTTGCCAGGAAATATACGAGCTGTAGGCCATGGAGAAGTTCGACTCATGGTAGCCCGTCAGTGGCTTCTCGCAGGAGAGAACTAGGCTTGGCTGAACGGTGTCCTGCCCGAGGCGCTGGGCCAGCACCTGGTCCATACTGACGCCCCCATGGAGCACGGCCCCTCGGGTGAGCGCAGCCCCGGAGAGAATACCGCCGGTCATGCCCGGGTGAATCCCCACACCTGTGGAGGGCTTGTTGAAGAGACCACTGATCACATTGAGCTTGGTCTTGAAGGGCTCCAGCGGCGCAAGACACTTGCCGAGCTCCATCTGAGCACCCTCGCCCTTGGCTCCCCAGTTATTGGGGCTGATGCCGGTTCCCATGAACTGAACCACAAAGCGCTTGGGAGGTGTGGGGGTGGTCTGCTTGCTAGCGAGGGGAGCGCCCCACGCTGTGGCGGACTCCAGCCACGGTAGCGCCATCGCGACTCCGGCACCCCGGAGCAGAATGCGCCGTGAGAGCGCTTGCTTTGTTTTTGTCGTTGCTTCTTCGTTTTCGTTTGACATGATCTTATGCGTCCTTTGTGGGAGTGATCGGTGACACCCGCCGGTTACGAAACTGCGGGCTGGTGACAATCCCCTCCACCAGTGTGTTAAAACGATAGTTATTAGTGCTCAGACGCTTGCGTATCTCGGCGAGCAGGGGCTCGTCCGAGGGCAAGAGCGTTCGTCCTAGTGCATAGGATAGTAGTTTTCGGCTAAAAGTGCCAACAAAATCTTGCTGGCGCTTCAGACGAATAAACTCCTGAAGGCCGGAGACTCCCACAAACTCTTGGCCACCGGGGAAGGGAGCGCGGTTATCCACGGCTTTTCCACCGCCGTCTTGGGTGCGCCGCTCGCCGATGGGGCCGAAGTTCTCAAACACCAGGCCGTAGGAATCAAAGCGTGCGTGACAGCCGCTACAGGCGGGGTTTTTACGGTGAATCTCCAGTGCCTGACGCAGGGTCTTCTCCCCCAGCTCACTCTCGTCCTTGGGAAGCTCCGGGACTTTTGCGGGGGGCGGGGGAATCTGCTCTCCTAGGACGCGCCGCACGACCCAGTAGCCGCGCTTGACCGGGCTAGTACGAAGCCCCGAGGCGTTCTGGGTCAGAAAGAGCGCCATGGGGAGCAGCCCACCACGGCCATAGCTTGCCGCATTGTCTACCCGCACCCAGTCCTCTCCTTTAACGGTTATCTCGCTCATGCCGTAGTGCTTGGCCAAGGGGGCATTGACAAAAGTATGCTTTCCAAAGAGCCAGTCCAGCACCGAGCCATTGTTCTGGAACGTGTCGAGCATGAAGTGTAGCGGCTCCTCGAACATGGACTGGCGGAGGTTGTCGTTGAAGCTGGGGAAGCGCGTTTTATCTACTGCGTTGTGCTCCTCAAAGCGGCGGAAGTCCAGCCAGTTGCCGGCGAACTCGGTGGCGAGTGCACGGGTCTTGGGGCTCTTGAGCATCCGCTGGGCCTGCGCTATCAGTACGGGGGGCTTCCGAAGCTCGCCCTTTGCGGCAAGCGCTAAAAGCTCGTCATCGGGACTCGAAGACCATAGAAAGTAGCTCAGGCGGCTGGCAATGGCATAGTCAGAGAGCTGCTGCGTTTTCTGAGGCGAGGGAGCAGCCTGGTTCGCCGTCAAGATACGCCCCTTGGCAGGTTTTGCGGGCATGAGGGGCGTTTCTTGATCAAGGCGGAAGAGGAAGTTAGGCGACATCAAGATCCACACGACCGTATCACGGATCGCGTCTTCGTGTGTGAGTGCCTCTTTTTGGCGG
>NZ_JAYUPA010000445.1:0-1706 GCF_043760365.1 Armatimonas sp. | reverse complement strand
CGTTTACCCCAGAAAACGAAGCGGTGCTGAAACGCTGGCTCCAGCAGCTTCTATCAGCAAACCAGTTCGCCACTTTTGCCACGTGGTGGCCTTCGACGAGGGCGACACCGCGCGGCGTATTTTCCGTTGTGCTTCGCGCCCCCTCCTTGCTCTTGCCCGGGCGGGGTGAGATCAAACAACTGGCTGATCGGCTGGGCGCGGAGCTGATTGGGGCGCTGCCGTCGCCCCACCCTGATGATGTACTAACCCTGGAGCTGACGCAGCTTCTGACGCAGGATGCCACGGAGCTTGCCGACCAGATCGGGGAGACAATGCGCCTTGGTGAGACCTTGGAGCCTGATGTCTGGCGGCAACGAACCAGTGAGGGCGCCGGTACCGCCGCGCGGATTGCCCGGAACCTGAAGGCGCTCGGGATCCGCTCCACGGTAGCCGAGGAGACCGTCGAGAGCATGGCACGCATAGGACGCGAGTATACCCGACTGGAGTTTGGTCTGGAAAAACAGCCCGCCCCTTTTCGTCCCCAATTTCTGCCGGAGCTAGAGGAGCTCGCTGCCGATGACCCGCTCACCACCTCGGCGATTAACCGCCCTCTGGTTCTAGGGCTCTGTGCGATTATGCTTTTTGTCGCGGGCTGGGGGCTGGGCTATCTGACAGCGCCGCAGCAGGTGCGCTCGTCAGCGAACGGCAGCGTATCCTCCTCCAACTAGCTGCCACACGGAGAGCAAGAGAAGCAGGGCTGAGGGAATAAAAGCCGCTTTGCTGTTTTTTACCAGCGCCGCAAATCCACCCACGCCTACCAGCGCTACCGCCAGCAGCGACGGTAAAAAATACCGCCCCTGCGCTTGAAAAACCTCATTGAGGAACTTCGTGAAAAACGGCACTAGGCACAAGGGCACGAGTGCGGCAAACCCAAAGACAGGGTCGTTTGTTTTCTCTTTACTCGCCTTGTAGAGCCCCAACAGAGGTGACAGGGCCAGAGCGAGCGTTAAGAGCAAGAGCACGGGTGAGCCGATAAATCGAGCCAGTGGCACGGTGGGTAGCCGGGGATCAAGAAAACACCAGAAACTAACAAATGAGCGCAGCCCCGCGTTTCTCAGATAATCCGTAGATGTCCACCCGGACATCTGGCTGATCTCACTTGGCGAGAAGTTCGGCCCCGTCGCCTTGTAGATCGTCTGTGCCAGAAAGTCTCCGTAGAGCATCTGATTACGCGCCAGCCACGGCGCGGCGAGAGCGAGGCCCACCAGCACGGCGGCCCCAAAGACCCCGATGGTGTCAGCAAACGTGATGCGCTTGGCTTTTAGGGCGAGTACACAGCTAACAAACAGCACCGGATAGAGCTGGAGTACCGTGAGCTTGGTGAGCAAGCCCAGGCCAAAAAATAGCCCTAGGAGTGCGCCCTCTCCCCAGGCATAGGCCCGGTGCGGTGGGGCGATGTGCGGCGCAAAGAAGCGTGCCAGCCGCCAGACAATCAAGGCGCAGAAAAAGTGTGTTGGAGCATCGTTGCTAATCGCACCGCCGAGCTGTGCCTGTGTGGGAAGAAATGCCACAAACGCTGCCAACGCGGGGGCTAGCTCGGGCCGCTTGGGAAAGAGATCTCGCCCCATCTTCCATGCCACCCAGACGGTCGCAAGCTGGAACGGCAGCGCCACGAGCCGAAGTGCCAGTAGGCTGCCGCCGCCTGTGATCGCAAAGACCAGCGCGGC
>NZ_JAYUPA010000444.1:0-1706 GCF_043760365.1 Armatimonas sp. | reverse complement strand
TCACGCTCAAAAATTGCCAGGCGCTCAGCGAGCGGGCCGCTGCCTAGCTCGGGGCCACCGGCGACGATTAGCCGGGTGGGCTCGCCGCCGGTGTGGGAGTCAATCACAGAAATTCGCTGCATAGATAGGCTATTTTATCGTAGGCGGATCCGCGAGCCCATTGGCGCTCGTGCTCAGCGTCCGCCCAGAGATAGCCGCGCCGTAGGGAAAGGCGTAGTAGTCAAGCGCTACCAATCCGATCAGCGCTGCCACAAAAAACAGTGCCATTTGCCGACGACGAGAGCGTTTTTTGTGTCGCATTGCTTTCTATGCGTTCACGAACCCGATATAATTTCCCATGCCCATCTCCCGTCGAAAAGTTGTTGGTGGTACGTTGGGTTTGCTTACCACATCCGCTACCTCTGCACAGAAAAAAGAAACACCTCCCCGCCGACTCAGTGAGATTCTTCCCAAGCTTGCCTGGGATGGAGCAAAGCGTGGCCCTCTGCTGATTGTAGATGCCTTCATGACATTTTCGGTAGCACCCTACTACTGGGAAAAATTCACACAGAGAGCCGTTCCCTCGCCCCAGAATGGCATGCTCTACACACTCGGTGAGATTGAGGTGATCTTTGGACGGCAACCTCTTTTTTACAACGGCCTTACGGTACTCGCTCCCACCACGATGGTGCAGCTCAGTACCCGCTTGCAAGACGCCGACATTACGGATAGCAATCTTGCACCTAAAACGGCCCACCGCTTGCTCGTCGCTCAAATGACATCAGCACAGCGCCATCAGCTCAGCAGCACCGGAGGGTTTGGTCTGAGCAATTGCAGTGATGAGGCACAGAAGCGGCTCTTCTTGCTTGCCATACCGAACCCGTTTCTGGACGCGAAAGGCAAGCTCTTGTCTGAGGCAGAGCGTCGTCAAATCCACCTACAAGCCTTTCGTTCCGCCAAGATAATGCCTTTGATAGAGGGCGGCACTCTCTTTGACTCTTCCCTTGTGGCCTCGCATGTCGCAACACGCTCCACGAACGCAGACTACCAGCGCGAGAGTGCCTTTGGCCAGAGTATCCGACAGATCGTTCCTGCTACCAACAAGCGCAGTGGGCTGAGCTACGACCGGCCCGAGCTAGATCGTTTGATCCCACTTGGGGAGGTGAAGACCGTACAAGAGCTTGTGGAGCGCGTGGCAAAAGCAAGTGGGCTAGAGCTTTATGCGGATGCACGAATGGGACGGCTCAAAGTGTCTCTACTGGCCACACCACAAGCCCGCACAAGCGCGGGTGTACTGCTCAAAGCCCTGGCACGGGCTGTCACCGGGACTTTTCGTCAGGTGGGTGGTGCCTATGTTCTCACTGATGATCTCATCGGTTATGGAACGCGGGCGGGTTGGATCGGTGAGTGGCTCATGGAGGCCGATGCGGCGCAGTGGGACATGATGACCAAGGCGGAATCAGCACTGGCACAGAGCCAGTCGTGGCAGGACTTTGGCTACGATCCTCGTCTTGGGTTCTCGCTCTCACCTCAGCAAGAGAAGCTCTGGCGCGAGCAGATGCTCCTGCCCTGGGAGGAGCGCAGGAAGAAGCATGGCATCTTTGGGATTCACTTCACAGCAAAAGAGCTGACCGCCGCCCAGCTGAGCTCTCTCGCTCCACAGATCAAACAAATTGAAGAGGAAGTCTCAACACCCAGCAAACCGCGCACGATTGAGCGCGATAGAG
>NZ_JAYUPA010000443.1:0-4788 GCF_043760365.1 Armatimonas sp. | reverse complement strand
AGCATCGAGATCGAACCGGATGTCCTGCGGCTCTTTAGACTCCACCGCAAGATAGAGAAACTGATCGTCCCAGTCGAAGTAGACCCGCCCCTCAGGCGCATCGTAGAGCAGATCCCAACCCTGGAGCGTCTCCAATGGCACCGTGTGCTTTATGCGCTTGCGCTCGTAGCTGTTTCCACTGGCAGCAAGCGGCGCGGTCTGACGCCCCTCGGGCACCTGGGCAAGTGCCGCGCCTGAACCGGGAAGAAGTAAGCTACTCCAGACGGCTGAAGCGATCTGAAAGTTGTGTGTCCTGAAGGAAGTTCTGAGCATACTTGAGTTTCTGCTGCGCCTCGCCGTTCTCCGGGTCCAGACGCAGAGCTTTCTTATACTGGAACAGCGCCGCCGCATACTGCTGATCCTGATAGAGTGCATTGCCCAGTGACAGTGCCTCCACAACCCGTCCCTGGCGCAAAAGCTCATTGAGCTCCGGCCCGGAGACGCCCTTCTGACGCGCTTCGGTGAAGGCGACGAGTGCCCCAGGTGCATTGCCCTGGTGTAGGAGAGCCCTCCCACGCTCCAGTGCACTCGCCGCCGCCGCGTAGCGTGCCTCAGCAAGGAGTGCGCGGGCAGCAGTTGCCAGAGGGTCGGCCTGAATGGCTTCCAAAAAGGCCGCCTCCGCCGCTTCGGTGTTCCGCTCGGTTAGAGCAACCTGGGCCTCCGAAAGTTTCGTGCTGTACCAGCGCTGTCGAAGTGCCCCCTGCGCCTCCGTAAGCCGCGCGTCCGCTGGAAGTTCTTGTGCTGCCAGAGTGAGATGGGAACTGGCTCCGGAAAAGTCCCCCACGGTCTCGGCAGTCTGGGCGGCGGCGAGTGCACGCTGCCGCAGGTCGGTGAGCACCTCGCCCAGAAGCGCACAGGAGCGCAGATCCGAGGGCACCTCTGCCAGACGTGTCCGGAGCACCTCGGCGGCAGCGCTCACATTGCCCTTGTCCCATGCCCCCCGCGCCTCCGCCAGAGTGGCCTCTTCCGAGAGCGAAGCAACCCGCTCCCCAAAAGTCAGCTCGTAGGCAGTGAGTGTCCCATCGCGCAGGCTCACGGCGACAAAGCGCCCCGACGGTGAGAGGGAGATTCCCGTGGGCCGCGCGTCCTCGAAGTCTATGTCCCAGGTGGGCAGGCCCTCCTCGGACAGAAAAACCAGCCGCCCACTTGTCGCATCTAGTGCCAGTAGCACCGCGACACTCTTGCCGTCGGCATCTAAAGACAGCTCAACAGGCGTGCCAATCAGCTCGGTAAACCAGAGGAGCGTGCCATCGCTGCCAACCATTCCCACTCCCCCGACCTCGACCTGTGGCCCTCCCGTGGCAAAAACCGTGCGCGTGGGGCCGATGGTGGCAATCGCGAGGAGCGGGACATCCTGCCGGTGATTCCAAACTGTCTTGCGGGTATGATCAATCAAAGTCAGATCGCCACTCTCGCCCGCAACCGCCATAAAACAAGCGCTACGGTCCATGCAGACACGATTAATAGGGAAAGAAATGTCTTTGGTCCAGAGCAGCCGTCCGCCTAGCTCCCCCAGCGCCACGGAGTGACCGGACCCGACAATATCACAGAACGCGGCGGCAAACCGTGGCGTGTCTACCCCAAGGGAAACATCGGTGTACGAGGCGCGCCGATCCGGAAGAAAACGTGTCTTACGATTCTCTCGAAACAGATAAAGGTCATCATCGGTGGTGCCAATGTAGGTAGAACCATCAGGCGCGATCTCCGTCTTGCGAAGGGTCTCAACACTGTAGGTATGCACACGACGACTGCGCCCCTGCTCCGAGTAGCGCACCAAGTGAAAGGTCCGCACCTCAAGCTCATCGGGAACGGAGACCAAAAGTGTCCCGTCATCCAGCATCGCATAACGAGAGAGAGGGGCCAGGCCACGCGCTTTTCGGAGGAAGGTGAGGTTGACGTTCGTAATGTCGGGCATGCAGAAGAGATTATAGCACGACACTGCCTTGCCCCGCCTCGGACTGAGTGCTACAATCGGATCATGAATGAGGAACGGACAAGGCGGTCGTTTATGAAGCACATCCCACTGGGGCTGGAGCTTTACTCGGTGCGCGATGCGCTTGCCAAAGACCTGATGGGAACCGTACGCGCCGTCGCTAAGCTCGGCTACGAGGTGGTTGAGTTCTACTCCCCCTACCAGTCCTGGACTCCCGAGTACGCCAAAGAAGTACGCAAGCTTCTGGATGAGCTGAAGATCAAGTGCCTCTCCACCCACAACAGCCGCTCCGGGCTTGAGGGCGACGGGCTTAAGAAGGCAATTGAACTCAACCAAATCCTGGGCTCCAAGACGATCGTGATGGCGAGCGCGGGCAGAACACAGACTCAAGACGACTGGAAGCGTGTCGCCGAGACCCTCACCACAGCAGCGCAAGTGCTCAATCCGCTGAAGATGCGGTCGGGCTTCCACAACCACCAAACCGAGTTCATTGAGAAAGAGGGCTTCCGGCCTATCCAGCTCCTGGCTGCGAACACCCCAAAAGACGTCACGCTCCAGTTCGATGTGGGAACGTGCATGGAAGTCGGCTACGATCCCCTCGCCTGGATCGCGGCCAACCCCGGACGGATTCGCTCGCTCCACCTCAAAGACTGGGGCAAGACCGAGGGCTACAAAGTCCTCTTTAGCGAGGGTGAGACGCCCTGGGCCAAGCTTCTGGACTTAGCGGCGAGCAAGGGTGGGGCGGAGTGCTTCCTGATCGAGCAAGAAGGCAGCCGCTTCCCGTCTTTAGAGACTGCCGCAAAATGCCTGGCAAACTACCGTAAGCTGCGCCCCGCCTAACTCCGTCCCCCAAGACAAGGCAAGAGAATGCGTCATTTTTGGAAAGCTCTGTTGATTCTTGCAGCACTGTGCACGGCAAGTGCTCTGCCTGCGGCTAAAAATCGGCCCGTAGCTAAAAATCAGTCCTCAGAGGGCCGTGTGATCCTACGACGGCTCAATCGTGTCGAGTATGAGAACACGGTTCGTGATCTCTTCGCGATCAATGTCTCGGTAAAAGAGCTGCTACCAGAGGACGCAATATCGCACGGTTTTGATAATGTGGGAGCCGCGCTCAATATCTCACCAGCACTCATCGAGCGCTACCTTGAAGCGGCGGATGCAGTGCTCGATGCGGCTGTCGCGCCCGTTCACAAGCTGGAGAGTAAGACGACGCGCTTTGATCTCTACGACTCGCTACCAGACTGGTTCCTAGCAGGTGTCTGGAAGCGTGATGATGGCGTGATTCTCTTCCGCAACAGTGGCGATTCCGCAACCGATCTGCGCAAGTTCCAAGCGCCCGCGCCGGGACGCTATCGCTTCCGTATCTGCGCCTCGGCACACAACTCAGAGACGCCGCTGCCGATGGCGGTGCTGCTGGGCAACTTTGTGGTAAGCGGAAACCCGACGCGCCACCTTGGCTACTTCGACGCGCCACCAGGTCAGCCGGCAGTGATTGCGTTTGAGGAGCGGCTCCTCGCGCGCAACGACACCCTCAAAATCACTCCCGTCGCGCTGCCATTCGTGTACCTGAAGCCGGAGACCGTCGCCGACTACCCGGGGCCGGGCCTGAAGATTCACTGGGTCGAAGTCGAGGGGCCGCTGCCCGAGAGCTGGCCCACGGAGAGCTACCGGCGCGTGTTTGGCGACGTGGATCCCAAAGTGGGGACGCTGGCGGATGCGGAGAAACTTCTGCGACAACTTCTGCCCAAAGCATTCCGACGCCCTGTGACCGAGGGAGAAGAGAAACCTTTCGTGGCCATTGTAGCCGCAGCGCTCCAGTCGGGGCAGGGCTTTGAAATGGCACTGCGAGCTGGCATCAAGGGTGTACTTGTCTCCTCAAAGTTCCTCTATTTGCGCGAACCCATTGGTTTACTCGACGATACAGCGCTGGCGTCGCGGCTGTCGTATTTTCTCTGGAGCACAATGCCCGATGAGGCACTCTTCTCGCTGGCTCGCAGCGGTGAGCTCCACAAACCTAGCGTGCTGCGTGCGCAGGTGGATCGCATGCTCCAGCACCCGAAGGCGAAGGCGTTTACCGAGAACTTCACCGGCCAGTGGCTGAGCTTGCGAAATATCAACGCGACCACGCCCGACAAGACCCTCTACCCGGAGTTCGAGGAGCAGCTGCAGTGGTCCTCCGTGCGCGAGACACAGCTCTTCTTCGACACGCTCCTCAAGGAAAATCTCAGTGTGCGCAATATCGTGGACTCAGACTTTGCGATCCTCAATGGCCGCCTCGCCAAACACTACGGCATCCCGGGCGTGCACGGGGTCGAGTTCCGCAAGGTCGCGCTGAAGCCCGAGTATCACCGTGGCGGCGTACTCACCCAGGCGAGTGTGCTGAAGGCCACCGCAAACGGCACGGCAACCTCGCCGGTGCTGCGCGGCGTGTGGGTGCTGGATCGGATTCTGGGCAGCCCCGCCGCACCGCCCCCCGCCAATGTCCCCGCCATTGAGCCAGACATTCGCGGCGCACAAACCATCCGTGAGCAGCTCGCAAAACACCGCCTGACACCAAGCTGCGCGAGCTGCCACGTACAGATTGATCCACCGGGCTTCGCACTGGAAAACTACGATGCCATCGGCGGCTGGCGCGAGCGCTACCGGGTTATCGCGGAGCGCAAAGACTGGGTCAACAACCGCGTTGGCCCGCTGGCCAAGTACCTCGCCGCCTGGCAGTACGGCGAGGGCCGTGCCGTTGACGCCGGAGATACCCTCCCCGACGGGCGTCAGTTCACGGACATCACCGGGTTCAAGAAACTACTGCTCGCGCACCC
>NZ_JAYUPA010000442.1:0-14352 GCF_043760365.1 Armatimonas sp. | reverse complement strand
CCCGTTCGTAGTCGTGCGGGGAGGTCGCGGAAGTTACCCATCATCGGTTCACACGTAGTGGCACCATCGCGCGATTGCTGCCAATAGTACATAATAATCCGCGTTTTGGGATTGGTACGCTGGCGAAAGATCATTGCACGAACCGGGGCACTCCCGGGGCCGTCCAGAGCAAACTCCTTGCGACTCGTGAACTCCCAGGCACCATTTCCTCCTACGCACACAGTGGGGTCATGGAAATTCTCAAATGGCCCCGCCGTCACGAGGGTCGCCAAGACTGTTTCTCCCGTGCCATTGCTGTACTCTCTTCCAATCGCCCGAGGGTATCCCAGAATTGCCAGAGTGCTTTGGGGAACGGGTTGATTTGTTCCTTCCCAGCCCGCAATGGTATCGGGCACACTGGGAAACCAGCCGCCTGCCGATTCCAGGCGTTTTTGAGAAAAAATACTGAGCGCCGCGGTAATGCCAATAATGACACTCAACTGTTTAAATACTTTTGGAGTCATGGGGAGTCCTACCGTTTCCGGCGGTTCTGAAGCTTTCGCTCGCCTCGACGAATGAGTGTTTCGAGATTTTTATTGGATGAGCCTGCAAGCTTTCCTAGCTTGTCCAGACCAAGCAGGAAAAAATTGACAGCTCGGGTTAAAGGGGTAAAGAGAATGAGGATACCTTTACCAATACTTGTTCCTGCACGAGCGGACCCCAAAAATAGCGCGTCAATGGGGCGTTGGATTGCATTGCTGAGTTTTTTCAGAGCACTTAGGAAGCCCACGACCCACTCAGGCCGTCGTAGCCTGGCCGTAACACGCGCGGTGAGTAGGGTGAGTACAAGGCTGGGAATTGTGAAAAACCAGCAGTTCGCGTAGATAAAGTAACCCGTTAAGCTTGAACTAGAGGCGACCAGCCAGCACGAAATCGCTAACTTGAGCTGATTTACGACAAATGTTATGGTCAGTCCTAAGAAGATCAGCCCCATCGTGCGCTGTGCTGAGTAGCGACGATAGAGCCCATACCCCCAGAAAAAAACAATCATTGCAAAAGATCCCTGCATCCCAGAAAGAGTGAAGGGCGTAGGGATACTTGCTCCGTCAACAGTAATATTTTCTGGGGTAATCCCCATTTGATGTCCAAGGCGGAGGACAATCCCTCTGATGATCGTGCCGTGCAAGTTAAGCCCCAGTAGCTCGACACGGGTTGTAGCACTCTCAGGAAGCCAGGGAATAACTAAAAGTAAATACAGGATGGGGGCTCGCAGTATTTTGATGACATTCTTGCCATAGACACAGACGATAACCCCAACTAACATCAGAACCAACCCAAGCACTGCGGCGACGCTTAGTCGTGAAAAATGGGCGAAAAAATAGAGGAGACTGCCACACACCAGTAGTGTCAGCGAGCCCTTTTTCTGGGGTTTTCCAACATGACGGTCCCAGTGTGTCTGCGTTGCCTGGTGTTCTTTAAAAATCGCACGTCGTCCCCAAAGAACGATACAAAAGAGGGGGAGAACGAACGGTTGTGCAGCGAGAATAGAGTAGTGAGATTTCCACCAATCGGTCATCCATTCAAATGGAATAATCCATGTTGTTAGGTAGATCAGTCCTAGAATAAACCACCTGCGCTCTTGAACAATATAGGTTTTTAGTGCTTGGAGATGTGTCATCTACTTACCCTTGACCTGATAGCGCTCCAGATCCTGAAGGGCGGGCTTGCCCCCATCGGCAAAACTTCGGCGCACAAACCCGATTTTCTCTGAGAGCCATCGGATCGACGGAAAGTGCAGAGGTTGCTCTTTTGGACGGTTCATTGTGAGTACGCTGTCAATTCTAAAACACAGAAACCGTCCTGTCCGTGTCTGCAAATTTTCTTGCGCTGTTACTCGGGTATACGCCGTGGAGATATACTCTTTCCCTTTGAAACGTACAGAACCTTTCCACGAAATTTCGTCTCCTTCACGGAGCGTTGCTTTTAGGAGAGGCAGAGGAGGAGATAGTACTAATAACTCTTGCTGTTTTTCCCCAAATGCTAGGAGGGACAAGCCACTGTCATCGTTTTTATAGACCTCTTGTCGCCAGAGAACTCCCTCGCGGAAGAGCTGAAGATGTGTACCTGTCGAGGCTCCCACTTGCTTTGGGCCGACGACTACAATCTTGTCACGCGTGGTGCGCTTTTCGTTGATACCATTCATCTCCCAGAAGGTACCAGGTGTCAGTGGCAAGAGCCTCTGGCTCGTCGTTTGTACAGGAGAAGCGATCTCTTTAAGATAGGCACTATCTTCCCCACCCGCGACCAGCTGGGGAGTGCATCCTATCAGCAGGGCAAGCAGGCTCGGTGCGAATCGGAATATCGGTTTCATTTGTTACTTCCCAAGTTCTGTTTGTAAAGACTTAAAGCAACCGTATCCAGGTTCCGACGGGCCTGGGCACCATTCTTGTCGCTAGGCAAGATGAGCATGTAAAGACGCACAAGACACAGAGGTTCCCTGTTCCAAATCGTGGCCCATCCTAGCCGAAGCCGATCCGGGAAACCTTGCTGTATACCTTGTTCACCGTAGAGGTAAGTTTTACCTGAGGGACTCTGGAGCCAGGAATAGACAAGTAAGCGGCCGTTTCCCCGTGGTGCTTTTAGCACCCAGGCCCGTAAGGGGTTATCTGCGCCAAAGAGAGTCAGTTTTCGTTGTGCTGAGAGTGACAGGGGGAAAAAAATATCTGGTTCCCTGTAGGATTCAAAAGATCGCACTGCGATTAGTTGGCAGGTAACCTCCTCATCAAGAGGGTTCTTAAATGCTACGCCACGTACCTTGGGCAGAGAAAGACGAGTTAAAAAGTCCTGAGAGAGAGGTGTGTCAATTGCTTCCCAGTTACCCACACGGGTGGGGACGTCCAGAAGCCAATCATTGGTACGTCCTAACCGATATGAGAGAAACAGATTCAGCAGGGCGACACTTGCCAGAAAAGCTCCCAGTCGCTTGATCCGCTCCGAAAGTAAACTTTGTGAGGTCATTTTTCCTCCAATGTTGTCGGATTACTGAGGAGCTTTCTTGTAACCAGGAAGATAACCGCTAGCGCACACAAGATTGCTGGAAGGGCGGGAATACTTGCCAGAGTATTTGCCACGGAAGGATTTTGCCGCGCCACCAGTCCGATCAATAATAGCCTGAATAAGTTTATTATCACAGTCGAAAATGCCGCTATAAGCAGTGTTAATAGACTTTTTAACAGAGCGATGCGCTTCCACATCAAGTAGCTGATGGTTCCAAACATGACAAAAAGAAAGACATCTATGCCACTTAGTGAAGGGGTAATCTGAAGTTGCCAACCTGATTGTTGAATGGTGACCTGAGCTCCCAGAATGCGTGTCCGAATTCCCATCAGATCTAAGCCGCCCCCTAACATGGTTGCACCTGCTAACTGGAAACGAGCAAGTAAGACAAGAAAGAGGGTATGTGGAGGAGGAACCATTAGTAAGAGGAGTAACAATGGGCTAATGACGCTGCGAAGCAGAAAAGGGCCAAAAAGATAGAATATCGTTCCTATAATAACTAGACAAAGACTAAGAATACTGACTAGAGGCAGTGAAGCAACTTGGGATAGAATCAGTCCTAGGCTCCCTAGGGCGATCAGGATCATGTTTCCAGAACGCCGTGGGTTACGTGGATCGGGGAATAGTTCCTCTAGCTCCTTGGCTGTCCGCTGCCAGTCGGGCTTGCGTGTCCAGGCAAGCAAAGCGACAACAGGGAGAACCCAGGCTTGCACAAATAACTGTGAACCGGTTTCAAACCACAAAGGAGAACATATACGAAACGGAATCCATGCCAACGCAACCCCAGGTGGAATGAGCCACCAGAGTGCGGAAGGCTGTTTCCGTGGCTGAGTATCCAAATTCTTAACATCGTTCGTCACAATATCAACCATATTACCATAATCCGCTTCCTGTAACGGGAAGCATTAGTACTTGCGAGCCATGCGTGCGGCTAGAGCAAAAAGTCCTATCAGACCCGTTAGGCAGAACGCAATAACTCCCCCAAAATAGCCGGGTACTCCCAGATACTGTGAGATCAGGGCTCCTAGAAACCCCATGACAAATGTTGCCAGGAACCAACTAACAAATGTCCACCACCAGTACGGCCTCTGATGTTTCATTGTTCCCAGACTCCTTTCTTTTTTTGACGAACTGTCTCAAGTGCCTGTAGCCCCCCGCCCCCGGGATCGAAGAGCTGTCCTTGAATACCCTCCAGCGGCTTCAGGGCGACCTCAGCATCCTCATCGCGGCCTGCTGCCAGATAGGCTTGTCCCAGAGCGATCCGCCAGCGCCAGTTACGGCCGACGTCACGCAGGAGTGGAATACCACAGAGAAGCCCTCCGAGCCCAAAGAGCAGATTGCTCAGCCAGGGACGCGCTCCCCAGAGAGGCTTGAGAAGGGTTAAGAGAAGGGCACAGGCCGCAATCCGTACGATCAGTAGTACGACGGCACGTATCTGACGGCGTAAAAGCTCCCGAAGAGCAGCACCGCGCTCGGGGAGAATCGCTTGTTTAGTCACCCTGATATTAGACCACTTGTGAAAGTCAGAGGCAAGCCCGAGGCACCCAATGCCCTCAGGCGGCACGTCCACCGGGCACCCGTGGCTCGATCACGGTCCACTCTGCAACGATAGTGTTGTCTTCAATCAGAGCGAGCAGGCGGGGGCGGCGCGGCAGGGCAAGGTCACGCTCCGCAGCCCACTGAGCAATCTCGCGGCGCGCCTCGGTGCGATCTTGCCGATCGCTGGAAACCAGGAGACAGTTTCGATTGGAGCGAGTGGGGAAGATATTAACCATGATGTTTTAGTATCGGCTCGCGTGGCCTATTCATTCAGTCGGGCGCGAAAACCTGTCAATTCTGACAGCACGGTAACGAAACGAGGAGGCAGGGCGTATAATACAACCATGTCTACCGCGCCCACTCTCGCGTCGAAGTACCAGAAACCCGCGTTCCCTTACCTGGCACCCCTCGTTCTTGGGATTTTGTTTTTTTGCCTCTATGGTGTCGGGAACTGGCCGGGGATGCCGGGATTCTCCGAGGGCAGTCAAGCGACACTAGGGTTCCTGGTGTTTCGCTGGGCGACAGATCCGAGTGCGACTCATGGCTGGCTCATTATCCCTATCGCCTCCGCCGTGGTCTGGCACAAGCGTGAGAAGCTGCGACGGATTGCGCTGCGCTCCGATAAACGCGGCCTCGCTGTGGTCGGTGTGGCGCTTGCGATGCATCTTGTGGAGAAAATCCTCGACATCAATGGGCCCTCGCCACTCTCCATCCCGATTTTTCTTGCGGGCGCTGTCTGGTATCTCTGTGGCATGGCGTGGCTGCGGGAGCTGGCGTTTCCTCTTGCCTATTTAACTTTTTTTCTGCCTATCCCCGGTGGCCTCACCCAGCCTATCTCGTTTCCATTGCGGATGATCGCAACAGGGGGGAGTAAGTGGATTGTTGAGCATCTCTTTAACATTCAGGTGCTGGGCTCAGGGATGGACATGGAGTTTGCCTTTAAGAAAACAGGCGAAATGGTGCGTGTCAAGATTGCGGATCCCTGCTCGGGGATTCACTCGCTCATGGCAATCAAGGCACTTCATGCCATTACGGCGTATATCTCGCGCCTTAAGCTCCCGTGGAAATGGGCTTTGTTCTGGCTAGCCTTGCCGATTACACTGGCCGCCAATGTCATTCGGATCACGTTGCTGATTCTGGTGTGCTCGCTCTACGATCCCAAGTTTGGTTTGGGGACTTTCCATGATGCCTCTCCCTACCCCCTTTTTATTATTGTCTTGCTCCTGCTCGTTTCCATTGGCCGTTTCCTAGAGCGTGTGACGGGTGGTGAGAAGTGGTGGAAGGCCCGCCAGGAAAAAGAAAAGTCGGAGTGGGCGCAGCTCCCCGCCCCAACAGGCTTCACACGCACGGGCACCCCGCCCCGGCTGGCGATTCTGGGGGGAATGATGGTAGCCGCACTGGCGATCTCGCTTGTGGCGTCGGCCCCTCCCGAGAAATCACCCGCTGCCGATGTTCGTTCGATCTCCGCCGAGCTAGGGCGCTGGAAATGCCCCGAGGGAGATTTTTCTGACCCCGCACTCGCCGACGCCGACTCCTACCTGATTCGCGACTATATTCGCGATGATGGCCAGCGGGTGCAGCTTCTGGTGGTCTACCGGCGCTACGGACGGCGTGAGTTCGCACACCGCCCGGATCAGTGCTTTCCTGCGGGAGGCTACATTCAGCTCAAGAAGGACGACACCACGCTGCCGTGGGCGGGGCGCGAGGACAAGGCCGTCCACATGCTCTTCGATGGGAGCGAAGTGCAGCTCACTAATGGTCAGAAAGGCTTGCCCATCACGACCGTTTCCTACTTCTTTGTCTCGGGGAACCGCAGCGAGTCGGACTTTATGCGCCAGCAGCTGATCATGGCGACGGAGCGGCTGGTTCGTAATAAGAACGGCTGGACCTTCGTGCGCCTGGTATCGCCTCGGATCACCACAGACGACGACGCACTCGCGGCGCAGAAAGAATTTATGAAGACCTTCGAGGGCGAGATCCGTAAAGTCATCACCACCGATCCTGAGACTGCGGGGAAAGAGGGCGCGTGAGCGAGCACAAACCCTTGCGGATCGCTGTTTTTGTGGGGACGAAGGGGCGTGGCTCCAACCTGATGGCAGTACATGCCGCCGCTCAAGAGGATCGCCTGAGCGCCACAGTGTGCTTGGTGGTAGGAACCAAGGCCGATGCGCCCGCACTGCTTCGTGCTCAAGAGGCAGGAATCCCCGTGGCCGTGATCGCTCTCGGGGAAGGTTATGATGTGCGCCTCCTCGCCGCTCTGGACGCTGCCAGGGCCGATACGATTGCGCTGGCGGGCTACCTGCGCAAGCTCCCTGAGCCTGTTGTGGAGCGCTTTCGCTGGCGGATTGTCAATGTGCATCCGGCGCTGCTGCCGTCGTTTGGCGGCAAGGGGATGTACGGCCACCATGTTCACGAAGCGGTGCTCGCCTACGGCTGCAAAGTGAGTGGCTGCACGGTGCACTTTGTGGACACTGAGTACGACACGGGGCCGATCTTGCTCCAGCGCACGGTTCTCGTTCTCGATGACGACACGCCAGAGACACTGGCGGCCCGCATTCTTCCCGAGGAGCACGCTGCCTACATTGAGGCCCTCCGCTACTTGGCGGAAGGCCGAGTCTCTGTAAAGGGCCGCCGAGTGCGTGTTGCCAAGCGCGACTAACGATTACAGGCGATTACGAAGGTATAAATCCACGCTGCTTGAACCACTGGGCGCACTGTTCGGGCCAGGCCAAGGTCTCTGGGAACTTTGGGCTACCCAGACCGACTCCGTGGGGGGCGTGCTCGTAAACTTGTAGTGCGAACGGGACTCCACTCGCCGCGAGGGCTGTTGCGAAGAGGAGTGCGTTCTCCACGGGAACCACCGCATCGTCGGCGGTGTGCATGATAAAGCACGGTGGCGTGGTCTTGGTCACTTTCAGGTGGTTGGAAAGATCGCGCACTAGCTCTGGCGGAGGATTGTCGCCCAGTAAGTTCCGCCGCGAGCCCGCGTGGGCGGCTTTTCCCTCCAGAGTGATCACGGGGTAGAGGAGCACCGCCAGATCGGGGCGGTCGTCGGGGCCGGTGAAATGGGTGGCGGCGGTGCTGGTGAGGTGCCCGCCCGCCGAGAAGCCTAGAATCCCGACGCGCTTGGTATCCACATTCCACTCCCGTGCTTTTGCCCGGACGGCCTTAATCGCACTGAGCGCGTCGGTCATCTCGGCAGGATGGTGGTACTTGGGGCCGAGGCGGTACTTCAAGACGGCGGCAAAAATGCCCAGCGTATTGAGCCACTTTGCGATAGGCTCCCCCTCGTGCGCCGCCAGCCCGCCGTAGCCGCCGCCGGGGCAGATAATCACTGCCGCCCCATTGGGCTTCTCGGGTGGGTAGAGTGTCAGGCTGGGAATGTCCTCGGGCGCACTGCCTAAAGAAAACGGAACTTGACCGTCGGGATAGAGAGGGACGACTGTGTTCATAGCGCCTATTTTACAGCATCCCACATCCCCTCGGCGACAGAGCCATTTCCCGTGGCATTGCATTCAAAAATACGCTAGAATCCCGGTCCGAGAGAGAATGTAATGGACGGAAGTATCTCACCCGTTTCAAAAACGACCGGATACTGTTGGCGAATTCGATTCGATTTGACCCTAGGAACCTTGTCATGCTGACTAACGGCGGTAGATGAAGTGAGTCACTGGTCGGGCAGTTTTCGTGAATTCGCCAACAGTATCCGACCGTTTTTGAAACGGGTTGAGACATATTTGACGAAGATCATATTGTATCAAGACCCGGTTGTGTAACGTGAGCATTAATTCTCATCACTAATTTCTTGAAAAATATAAATTAAAGCAAGCGTTTCCTAGGATTCTCTTTTTCACGCAAGATAATAACTTCACTCGAAGATATTTCCCATTCCCACCCTCCAAAATCTTGGCAAACATTATCCAGAAATTTCCAAAGGACAACGTGATTACTCGAAAATTCTTTCTTATCATAAGTATTAGTTTCATTCATAATTATTTTCAATCCATATTTATCACTAACAAGAATCATAATCCTTTTAATGTCCAATTTCCCATTTTCCAAATCAATGTACACTGAGTTTAATAATTTTGATTTTTTTATCATTCTATCTCTTGAAAAATTTTCATTTTTAGTTATATCTAAAATAGCTTCCACAGGACGCCCATAAGTAATTTTACTTTTATCCTTATCATAATTATTCCATCTAAAACTATATCCACCCGAATTTGAGTTCACAGAGAAGGCTAATTCTTTAATATTACTACCCATTTTAGTACGATCTTGAATTCTTATTGTAACATCTGATAAATTATTTACATCCAAGAATTCCTTCTTGATATTGGAAGCTTTATCAGCATCTAACAATGCAGAAACAGCACTTTTAATCGAATTTTTCATGCCATCAGGTAAATCTGAATAATTGAGTGCTCCTCCTGATAATATTTCACGTTTTTTGCTTGAATCAAATTTCTCAAATTGATCTACAAATGAGTTAATGCTTTGAAATCTCCTCTTCTGGTATTCATTCTGAGGAATAAAGAGATCGTCAATCCTATCTGCACCTAATGTTAACTCATAAATGGGATTGCCTTTATCGTATTTAATCCAGCGTAATCTGTATAACAAAGCATATGCTTCCATAATATCGCATATTCGTATTTTTTTAAAAATAAAAAAATCTTTAACCACGAGTAATTCGTCTTCAGTAGTACCTAAAACTAACCGTAATGATGAGTACACCCACTTAGATATGGTCTTGAAATTACCTTGAATTGGTTTTTCGATAAAAAAATCTACTAGCAACCTTTTATCCAGCCTTGAAAGAGTCAACGTGTCTTTTTCATGTCCTTGTAGCATTCTAAAAATCCTTTTAAAATAAAAAGGGATAATGATTTACACTATCCCTTAATTAGTTTAGGCGCTGTGTTCACCTGTGTCTATCGGGTCAGCACTTTGAATTGTTGCATTCGTTGATGTATTATAAACTCTTGCGGTAGCACTATACTGTTTCGTACCTGAACTATGTGGATAACTACCACCACCTGTACCTACTCCTTGACCTACATTATTTGCATAACTAACTAGTTCACCACTTTTGTCTTCCCATAGCTGCCATGACCCAGCTAATCCTGACGATGACCAACCAAATGTCACTTGAATGGATATGGAATCTGGGTTACCATGGGAATATCCAACTGAGTCAATCACAGCAGTAGCTGCCGAAGCTTTGTTTGAGTTGACACATAACAAACCGAATGCCATGATGGCATATGCAACAAACCGAAGATTCGCAAAAAACAACATTTTAACACCCCTAAACTTAATTACGAAACTCTCTGGCGCGTCTTCACGCCAAGGTATTATTGTTGAGAACTACCCGGAAATTTTAACGGGCAACTTTTGAAGGTATACCCCCAAACCGCTGCCACAACCAGTGAAATATTTCACACCATTTCTGTCCCGGACTGCGTAACATGAGTTAGGAATACCCTTTCCCAGCCATTCTAAATGGGAATATTTTTCATGCAAAGAGCCACCCACCCTGCGCGGGCGGCTCTTTAGATTCAACGAATCAGGTGGCGCTGTAGGGGCCGTTTTTAGGAAGTCCAAACTCCTTTCGGATCGCCGCGTTAGCCTTGTCGTTGTAGGGAAACGCCTTATCCGCAGCGAGCTGAATCTCGATGCGTCGGTCTAAAATACTCTTACTCAGTGCATCGGCGGCGCTATGCGAGGTCGTGGCGGTGTTCTGTGCTTGGGCCTGTGCTTCGTTGGTCGCTTTCCATGCCACCAGAGACGCGTTGAGCGCCGTGAGATCGGTGGGCTTCACACCGGGGAGCGTGTCCAGCCGGGCTTGATGCAGGATCGTCTCCGCCGCCTCCGAGAGCTCGGCGGCGCTGCGGTTCTTGAGGTTGGTGCCCACAAAGTAGCCCTTGAGCTTGTCGCGCTCCCCCGGCTTGCGCGCCCACTTGCGCTTGGCACCGTCGCTCTCGGTATGTACCTGCCGATCCGTGGTCGCCTGGACAAAGGTCGCCAGGAGTCCACGGCAGGTAGCGATCTCGTTGATGAGGTCTACTACAAAGTCGGTAGGGACATCGTTTTCGGTGAGCGTCGCCGCAATCGAGGCACGCTGCAAGTAGATCGAATCTACGCATCCGAAGGATGCCCGGCGAAGCCCTCAGCGAGAGCAATTCATTGCCTCGAAATAAGCGTCACGCGACAGGAAAAAGCAGAAACGGCGGCGAATAGTGGCGCTATGAAACGATCTGCTCTTCTTGCGGCGACTCTGGCACTGGGCAGTGCCAGCCAGGCCGATGTCTCGCTCCCCAAGCTTCTCTCTGATGGCTGCGTTCTCCAGCGGAACATCCCCGTCCGGCTCTACGGGAGCGCGGATGCGGGCGAGGTGGTGACGATCACCCTCAGGGGCAAGACCGTCAAGACCACGGCGGGCGCGGCGGGCAAGTGGCTAATGAGCTTCCCTGCACAGCCTGCCGGGGGGCCGTTTGTGATGAGTGTTAAGGGCAAGAACGCGCTCACGGTCAAAGAGGTTTATTTCGGTGAGGTTTGGGTGTGCTCCGGGCAGAGCAATATGGAGTGGCCCTTGGCGGCATCGTTTGAGGGGAAATCGGAGATCGAGAGCGAGCCCGATCCGCTGCTTCGCATGTTCACCGTGACCAAGTCTGTGGAGCTGATGCCCCAAGACGAAGTGGCGGGTGGGACGTGGCAGAGTGCGGCACCGAACACGCGCGCGGGCTTCTCCGCCGTGGGCTACTACTTCGCCAAGTCGCTGCGAAAAGCGCTGGGCGTGCCGGTCGGGATGCTGCACACGTCGTGGGGCGGCACGCGGATCGAGGCATGGATGGCGAAAGATGTCAACCTTGGGCTGGGAATGAACGCTGCAGAATTTGCCACGCCCGTTGTTGCCGCCGAAGCCAAGGCACGCTACGACAGGCTCATCGCACGCTGGAAAGCCGCCGGGGCACCGCAGGGCGTGGGCGCAGACTCGGGTCGCTCCGATAAGACGACAGGCTGGGAGCGTGGTAGCGGCGGCGATGCCTGGAAGAGCGTGAATGCTCCCGGCGAGTGGGACACGCTGGGCAACGACGAGCTGCTCGGTATAGACGGCTCCGTCTGGTTCAAGAAGGAAGTGGAGATTCCCGATGCGCTAGCCGGAAAGGCGCTGCCCCTCTCACTCGGGCCGATTGACGACCACGATGTCACGTTTTTTAATGGCCAGCAAGTGGGCGCAACCGGCGCGGAGACGCCCAACGCCTGGACGACACCGCGCAACTATAGTGTCCCCGGCGGGCTGGTCAGAAAAGGCCGTAATGTGATTGTCGTGCGTGTCTTTGATGGCTCCGGCGGTGGGGGTTTTGTGGGCAGGGCTGCTGGCATGAAGCTAGGTGCCATTGAGCTGTCAGGAGAGTGGAACTATCGAATTGAGAAAGCCATCCCCGCTAATCCGGGGCTGATGCCCGGTGCAAACCCCAACGGGGCAAGTGTGCTCTACAACGCTATGCTTCACCCGCTCAAGAACTACACCGTCAAGGGCGGAATCTGGTACCAGGGCGAGTCTAATGTGGGGCGGCACGAGCTGTATTTCAAACAAATGCCCGCCCTGATCGCCAACTGGCAGCGCGACTTCGCCGCCGCCAGCTTCCCGTTTTTCATCACCCAGCTCGCCCCGTTTGGCAACGGGGGATCGGAGCGCATCGAGTACGCCCAGCAGCGTGAGACCCAGAGCGCCGCGATGCGCACCGTCAAAGGCGGAGGGATCGCGGTGATCACGGATATCGGCAATGAGACGGACATTCATCCCAACCGCAAAGGCCCCGTCGGCGAGCGGCTTGCGCTTTTAGCCCAGAAGATCACCTACGGCAAAGATGTCTATGCGGTTGGCCCGACCTATAAAGAAGCACTGGCAGGCTTCGACAAGATGATTGTCCGCTTCGACAACGTCGGGGCGGGGCTGGAAGTACGTGACGGTGTCTGCTCCGAGAAGCCCTTGCCCGCGGGGAAGCTTGTCGGCTTTGAGATCTCTAGCGGCGACGGCGTTTTCTATCCCGCCGAGGCGAAGATTCGTAGCAAGAACGAGGTAGAGGCCTGGTCCAGCAAAGTGGCCGTGCCACGTTATGTTCGCTACGGCTACAAGAACTTCACGCTCACCAATCTTTGGAGCAAGAGCGGCCTACCTACCGACCCGTTCCGCACGGATAAATAGCTCACGCGAGATCGCTCCCATGGCCGGAACGGCCTTTGTGTCCGAGGCACGAGGACAATAAGACGCCCCCGTTCATGGGGGCGGTCTTATCGAGGCGATTTAACGAGTCGGTGCACTTTTCGCGATTGCCACTATCACGAGTACCAGGGCGATGGCGCTGGCAAATGTGACAACTCCGGCGGGCCAGACGGCGTGGCTCTTGAGAAAGCGAGGGAGCATACCGCCCAGCGCGAGAACCGCTCCGGCGAGTGCTAGACCTAGGCCGAGTTTGGCGTTATTAGTCATCAGAAATGCCCCGACTCCCGCGAGAGCGCCGCAGAGAACTCCGGCCATCACGGACATTAGGGAGCCTTTTGTGCCCCCCGCGATTCCTCCCACTACCATCAAGAGCGCGTAGGCGAAGAGGTACATTCGTGTCATATCTTGCATGGTTTCAGTGTACCGTGTCATCGCACACATCAGGTAAAATACGGCCATGCTCCCCACCTTTAATATCGGAATCGAAGAAGAGTACCAGACCATTGACCCGGAAACACGGGATCTGCGCTCCCATATCGGCACGGAACTGCTCCCCGAAGGCAGGCGTCAGCTTCAGGAGTCGGTGAAAGCGGAGATGCACCAGAGCGTGGTCGAGGTTGGAACCGGAATCTGTAACACGGTGCGCGAGGCACGTGACCAGCTCTACGAGCTTCGGCAGACCATTATTCGCCTTGCCGACAGTCAGGGACTCAAAGTGGCCGCCGCTGGGACGCACCCGTTTGCCAACTGGCGTGAGCAAGAGATCTACCCCGATGCGCGCTACGACACCATTGTGGATGACTTACAGCAGGTGGCGCGGGAGAATCTGATCTTTGGGCTGCATGTCCATATTGGAATCCCTGACAAAGAGACACGGATTCGGATTCTCAACTCGGTGCGCTATTTTCTGCCGCATATTCTCGCACTCTCTACCAACTCCCCGTTCTGGCTCGGCTACGACACCGGTTTCAAGAGCTACCGCTGCAAAGTCTTTGATAAGTTCCCGCGCACCAATATCCCCGATGCGTTTTCGTCGTGGTCCGAGTTTGAGGGCTATGTGGACTTGCTCATGAAGACGGGCTGTATTGATAACGCCAAGAAAATCTGGTGGGACATTCGGCCTCACCCGTTCTTCCCCACGATTGAGTTTCGCATCTGTGATGTGCCTCTGCGGATAGACGAGACTATCGCCCTGACGGCCCTGATGCAGGCTACGGTAGCCAAGCTCTACAAGCTTCACACGCGCAATCAAGACTACCGCCAGTACAGCCGCGCACTGCTCATGGAGAACAAGTGGCGGGCGCTGCGCTATGGAGTGACGGGTAAGCTGATTGACTTTGGCAAGCAAGAAGAGGTACCCTTCCGCGATCTGATGCAAGAGTATCTTGAATTTGTGGATGATGTGGTAGACGAGCTGGGGTGCCGTAACGAGCTAAACTATATCCACCGAATGTTAGAGAATGGCACCGGTGCGGACCGGCAGCTACGTGTCTTCAAAGAGAACGGCGGCGACTTGAAAGCTGTCGTAGATTACATGGTCG
>NZ_JAYUPA010000441.1:0-1718 GCF_043760365.1 Armatimonas sp. | reverse complement strand
GGACATAGCCGAACGCTTAGAAATAGGGATATCCGTATGAATAAAACGCAGGCGCTTCAGGATCTCTTCCTGAATCAGGTACGCAAGGAGAATATCGCCGTCACGATCTATTTGATGAACTCCGTACAGCTTCGTGGGCACGTTCGAGGCTTTGATGCCTTTACGATCTTACTGGAGTCGCCCGGGCGGCCTACCCAGCTTGTCTACAAGAGTGCGGTGACCAGCCTCGTCCCCATGCGACCTGTGAGGCTGTACTCGGAAGGTTCACAAGGGGGCGAAGGCGACGTGGCTCCCATGGAGGAAGCTGCCGAGTGACGGTTCGTTTTGTCAAGATGCACGGGATCGGCAACGACTTCCCGGTCTTTGATCACACACAGCCCGGTGCCCCGTCGCTTGAGCAGATCAAGGCAGCGGCGGTGGCACTCTGTGATCGGCGCTTTGGAATCGGGGGGGACGGAACGATCTCGATCCTCTCCTCTGAAAAAGCCGATTTCGCTATGCGAATGTTCAACCCGGATGGCAGTGAGGCGGAGATGTGCGGCAACGGCATCCGCTGCTTCGCCAAGTATGTTTTTGACTACGGTCTGAGCGAGAAAACCGAGCTCACCGTAGATACCCTCGCTGGGATCATGGTGCTGGTTCTGAGCGTGGAAGCCGGCAAAGTGACCCAAGTCAGAGTGGATATGGGCGAGCCGCGCCTAGAGCGTGCCCAGCTCCCTATGGAAGGCCCGTCGGGCACGGTGCTCCACGAGCCCCTTAAGATCGGCGGCGAGCTTCTCTATATCACGGGTGTCTCCATGGGCAACCCGCATATCGTGTTTTTCCCTGAGCAAGCCACCGACGAGCTCATCCTGCGCATCGGGCCACAGCTCGAAAAACACCCGGCGTTCCCGAGGCGCACCAATGTTCATGCCGCCCATGTCGTGGGTCGCGACGAGCTGGTGATGAAGATTTGGGAGCGTGGCGCTGGCCCTACACTTGCCTGCGGCACCGGCGCGTGCGCGGTGGGAGTGGCGGCGCACCTCAACGGCCTCACGGGCCGCGATGTGCTCATCCACCTGCCCGGCGGCGATCTGCGTATCCAGTGGGGGATCAACAACCGCGTCTACATGACCGGCTCCGCCACGCTCGTCTACGAAGGCACGATCGAACTGTAATCGCCCCCATTCACGCGCCCAGAGGGCACCCGGTCTTATTGTCCTCGTTCCTCGGACACAAAGGGCGTGCCGCCCATAACCGAATATACTCGGTATGGCCCGAAGTGGCCTTCGTGTCGGCGAAGCCGTCAAAAAGACGCCCCCGTTCATGGGGGCGATTACAATCGGGGCGAAAACAAACGGGGCGCGTTCAACGCGCTCAGCGAGACGTTCTCGCCGCTGTAGAGCACACGCTCAAAGTTCGCTTTCTTCTGCTCCCATTCCCCATCCAGCATGGCGAACCAGAGCGTGTCGCGGCTCTGGGATTTGCTGATCATGTGCTGGCGGAAGCAGCCCTCATACGAAAACCCCAGGCGGCGGGCGGCGGCGGCGCTAGGCACGTTGCGGGAGTCGCACTTCCACTCGACACGCCGGTACTCGCACGCCTCGAAGAGGTGCTTGAGCAGTAGGTAGATGCACTCGGTGTTGGTGGCAGTGCGCTGCGCTTTGGGGGTGTACCAGATACTGCCCAGCTCCGCGACCCCGTCGCGCGGCTCGATACGCATCACGGAGAGCATCCCC
>NZ_JAYUPA010000440.1:0-4814 GCF_043760365.1 Armatimonas sp. | reverse complement strand
CGAAGGAGAAGGCAAGAACCAACACGCCGAATCGAGTTACCCCGCCCGATTCGGACGAGGCGAACGTGTCCGTGACCAGGAGTACCAAAGCACTGTAGCAAGCCAGAACCATCGAGAGCGCGACGCCAAGTACCACGGCACGGCGAATGAAGACACGGATATCGAAGAGCTGGTGGCGGATCACCGCGTAGGCAACAGAGAGCAGAAAAAGCAAGGTCGAGAGCGGTCCGACATCAATCCAACGGAAGTCATTGAAGGTATAGGGAAGAAGGGCGTTGGTCACCAGAGAGATCACCCCGGTTGCTAGAGTGCCCCAGCCAAGTAGCAGGAGCCTATCTCGGTGCGGGGAAGCTACCCAGTCACTGGAGCGAAACGCCAGCCACAGCGTCGCGGCCAGTATCCCGATGACATGGATTACGTAGAGCGCAAACAGCGGCCCGTAGACCGTCTCATGCCCACCAGTAATACCCGTGCCGACCAGCTCAGCCTTGTCTATCCAGGGGGTAGTAGCGCTGATGAAGGCAAGGGCAACCGAGAGCCAGAGCAGCCAGGTATCGCTGGCATGGGAAGGGAGAGCAGCAACGGCCTTGACGAACCTAAAGCCGAAGTAGACTGCAAGGCTCACGGCGGCGAAGTTCACTCGGCCAACCAACAGAACATAACCAGGATCGTCTGAGCGTCCGAAGAGGAATAGGGTTACCACCCAGACGAGGAGGGCTAGGCACGAGGCCACAAACCAGCGCACAACGGGCGAGCTGCCCTCACGAACGAGAAGGAAGATCGAGGCACCCGCCAGCAAGAGAGCACAGAGAGCGTACAGGACTTCGGCGAGGATCGAGTTCATCGAGCAAAGGGAGAGTTCATCTACCCCATCGTCGCATATTTACCGTGCCGCCTCAAGCCGCTGCAAGTGGCCTGGGCTGCAGCTCTGTAGCTTTAGGCTGTAGGGCGGCAGTGAAGATGCTCCGGTAAGTTGTCGAGACGAGGGCACGCTCGGCCAGCGATCCAGCGACCTCGCGGACGGACAGACTACAGGGGTAGCAGGCCTCTCCCCAGTGCTCCCGAAGCTCCCCGATTACCACGAGCGGCCAACCCAGTAGGCGATAGCACCGAAGCATCTTAGGCGTTGCTTCAAGCCAGACAGTCTTGACTTGGTTCTCCACGCAGTAGCGCCACAGTGCCGAGCCAAGCTGCCAGAACGCCGCGCCGCTGTCCTTGCCACGATACTCGGGAAGCACCGCCAGAACCGCCGCGTGCAGTACTCCAGAAGTGGCATCTTGTATGGCAAGCTCGGGCCAGACTTGGTGAGTGGGAACCTCACCTGCTTCATCGGGTGTGACGAGCTGGAGTCCGCCCACAAGTAGTTCACCATTCCAGACGCCAAAGTATACTGAGCGCTCCACATGTGCGCGAAGCTGATCGCCCGGCTGCCAGCTTTCTGCCGCAGCGATCCGCTCGAACAAGGTGATGACCTCATGACACCGCGCACAGGTCGCTTGGTCGGTACGAAGATTCAGTACTGCACTCATGAAGTGCCAGTATACCGTATTTATACAGTGTGTGATTATGCAGTGCTGTTTTATGCTGTGGCACTTCATACACCCGTTCATTATGGTGCTGGGTATGGAACAACCCGATAAGACCTCGGACCAGTCTGATAACTCGGACCAGTCTGATAAGATGCCACCCCAACATAAAGAGACATTACGTCAGCTTGAAACTAGTACCGCGGCTGCTCCCACTACAGCAAGAGGTAACCTGGCATTGCAGGTTGCCATTGGCAAGCGTATCCGCCAGAGACGAGAGCAAAAAGGCATGGCTCAAGAAACCTTTGCTTATGAGGCGGGCTTCAACCGTGCTTGGTATGGCTCGATCGAGCGGGGCCGCTACAATATCACCGCATCCAACCTAGCTCGCATCGCCCTAGCACTTGGTGTTGAAGTCGGTGAACTCTTCCCCAGCCAAGTAGAAATGGGTGGTTTGCTTGCCAATTTATCTGAGGAAAACCTGGACTAAAGCTTCTCAGAATCTCCAGGTTTTAGGTACAAACAATCCATTGGCAATCACAAAGTAAGTCAATGATCAGGCAAACAAAATTGACTTCGCGGACATAAAGGAAAATAAAAATGGGACGACGACCGAAAGCTGCTATCGAAGTGGCGGCAGTGGAAGAGACGGTGGCAATAGTAGCGCCTGTGGTTAGGCGACGGCGTAGAAGCTCTGTGGTGGATCATGGGCCCCAAGCCCAGATTCTCATAGACTCACTACTTCGAGGGCGAGGTGCTACTGTGCAAGTCAGGAAGAGGCGCTTGCCGTAGTGCTCTGGGCACGAGGGGTTCATGCGGAAGCGGAGGAGCTAAAGACGCTCACCACTAGGGTGCGCCGCGCCAAGACTCTAAACGCCGCCGAGCGCCAGGTTGCTCTCACGCTCAACCAGACACTGCTCGATGGGGTACTGGCGGGAAGCCTAATCGTGGGCGTGAACGCATCGGGAACCGTCTCCTTCCGCCAAGCCGCGTAAGTCAAATCCAAGCTCCGCTGTTCAAGCAGAATACGGAGCTTCTATCTGGAGGAGCGGAGTTTATTGAGTTTCTGGACATTGAGCGCTTTCCAACGAAGACCAGGATGCTCACGAACCCACTCCGAAACGTCACCATCCATACCCAGAAGCTCAGGCAATATCTCGCCACGACCCGCCAGCGCCTCAAGGAACGCCAGCTCTCCCTCACTCAGAGGCAGCACCACACCGAGCGCCTCCTTCGTCTCGGCAAGCAGACGACCCGGCATACCGGAATCACGGAAATGCTGGGCAGCAGCACCGCGAAGCAGAGGCAAGACGTCACCCTCCAGACGATCCACAGACTTGTCGATGTCCTCAATACTCACCTTGCGCCAGTCCTCGATGTTCATGCCACCGTAGAGCACGAAAGCACGACGAAGAGTTGGGATGTCCCACGAGCGCGTTGTCAGAAGAAGGTGCGTATCGTAGAGATCACGGCTCGCACGACGGGCAATCAGCGCCGTCAGCTTGCCCGCCGCCAGCTCGTAATCGTTCATCGTCAGAACGCCCCGCGCCTGAATCGGAAGGCTTACCGGACTGTCACGGCGCACTAGATCAAACAGAGGAACCCGGTAGAGGTAGTTCACCTCCACCTTGAGCGAATCCTGACTCCCCAGCACATTGGTGTAGCCCAAAGTCCAGCTCGTTAAGGCATGGGCGAACTTGGGAGCCTGCACACGAAGAGCCAACCGCCGAGCGATGAGAGCGATGTCCGCCTCGATGCCAGGACGTGCTGCCTGCATCGCGACCAGCTCACGCTCCCCCACGTAGTTCAGGTCAATATCTACCGAGAGGCGCGGTAGGTCAAAGACAAACAGGTTCAGCGCCGTCCCCCCCTTCAAGGCCAGAACGTCCTTCAGGGTCGGATGCTCACTGAAAGCCACGAGGAACTCCACCAGGCGCACCACCTTCTCCAGTGCACTGACCTGAAAGCCTAAAGTGCCCGCATACCCCTCCAGCTGCTCACGAGAAAACTTCATGCCAAAATCTCCTCATAGGCTTCTTCACCCAAGAGCGTGGGAACCATCAGGTTCCACTCGGGGATGAACTTGGCGCGTCCGGGAACCTGACCCACAATCCTATCTCGAAGCACGTAGTGTGCTCGCTTGGGGCGGTGCGCTCGCAGGCGCTCTAAAGTTCCCTCTGGCACCCGTAGGCGCTCCTGGTGCTGGCTCAGGAAGTAACCCACCTTCGCCGCTGTCGTTGCTGTGCGCAGCTTCAGGGTGTACTCCAGCAGTAGCGCCAGATTCAGGTAGGCATCCAGCCCTTCCAGCGAGTGCCAGACCTCTTCCCAGCCACCCGAGAGCATCGGACGATCCAGGCAGTCCACGAGAGTTCGCTCCAAGTCGGTAACTCGAACGGAGAGTCCCTGCCGATCCCAAGTTTCAATGCCTAAAGTCAGTGCATCGGAAACGGGCAGCTCACGCGGAGGCGGCACGGCGCGATAGAGGGTTCCGCGAAAGCGCAAGGGGTTGACAAACGACTGATCCGAGAGCACAACGATCTCCTCCCGGAGTGAGTGTGCCAGACCATGCAAGGCAAGCGCCCCATGGTAGGCGATGACTGCATCGGGTGTAAGACGAGAAGCAATGAGAAAACTATCTACCGGCTGCTGAGCGGGGGTTCTGTGAGCAGGCACTGTAGCATAAAGCCCGCGTCGGACGAGCAGAACATGCCCCGCCTTCTTATGGTAGCTCAGCAACGCCTTTCGGGCCTGGGCAAGCCGCTCAGGTGCTGCATTTTCTGTACGCTTTATCGCCAAGAAGCGATCTAGCTCCTCGGTGGTAAAAAGCGGGTACTGGGAAAAGAAGGCGTCTATCTCCATTTGACAAAATTTATTGAAAGATAGGTTTATTTTACTACCTACAATAGTATCTGTCAAACAGAGTTGTCGGTTCCTGGTTTAACTGGGCTATGACTGCTCGATTCTGAGAAGGTCGCGCAGCACCTCGCAAGTGGGAAACAGCTCCCCCACCTCGACCCCGAGCGCCACTGCGATCTTCGCTAAGTTGATGGCGGTCGGGCTGTACTTGCCCCGCTCAATCCCACCGTAGTAGCTCCGGTCTATCCCCGCCTCGTAGGCAAAGACTTCCTGAGCTATTCCCTTTCCTTCACGAAGCGCCCGGATTCTTGCCGCGACTGCTTGGAGAAGAGGGTCGCGATTCTCCAGAGTTTTTCTCTTTTGCATCCCAATAGGATTGAAGAAAAAGCGGATACAAACCACGGGAATAATCACACAGTATAAAACACCACG
>NZ_JAYUPA010000439.1:0-1720 GCF_043760365.1 Armatimonas sp. | reverse complement strand
TGTCACTGCCAGTTTGGAGCGTCTCCGCAAAGTAGCGGAAGCGCTAGAAGCCGATATCGGCGTGATCCGAAACAGGTCGAAAAATCGTCCACAGGAGTAAAGTCATTGCAATCATTAGCCTGGCTGCGGGTTGACGAGGGGGACAAGATCCCTACTCCCAAACCGGCACCAGACCGCATCAGACAGAGTGGCCGATTCGAGGGCTGCCGTTGTCGTCAGCCAGAACCGACTAGCCAGACTGCCACCAGTACCAGCGTCCGCTCCCTCACTGGGCAGTTCGATATCTCCTGCCAACTCAGCGATCAGGGTGGCGAGAGTATCGCGGCGGGCCTCACTATTGCAGACCACCAGAACCCGGGCGCGCCGATAGCCCGTCAATTCCGCGAGCCGACCCGAGCAGAAGAGCGCGGCGTAGGCTCCCACTTTCTCCGACCAGCGCTCCCGTCCTCGCTCTGTCCCTCGATCCACTTCCACCAGCGCCACCAAGAAAGAGGGGCGAGCACTCAGCTCAAATACGAACCAGGCATCGGGACGGACCACGCCAAGGGGCTGGAGATCCAAGTGGGCATAGGGGCCATCTTCCCAGCGCTGCGTGCTGCCTTGACCTACCTGATGCAACCGCTCCAGCCACACGCGCACATCACGCACGATTAGCTCATGCCGCAGAAATGGAGTCTGACGTGGGCCATATTTGGGTAGGGTTCGCTTCAGATAGTGCGGCGCAACCGTGCCTGATTCGACAAGGAGCTTAATGGCGGATGCGGTGGGCACGTACAGATTTGGGGCAGTGCCGTGGAGAAGCTGCGCCGTGTTGGGAATCTCCTCGGAAGCCAGTGCGATCCGTGCGATGGGCACGACATCCACCAGCTCCGCATTGAAAAGAGCCCGCATCTGGCGCTGCACTCCTTTGTAAGAGAGCTGCGCAAGTCTTGCTAGCTGATGCAACGAAAGTATGCGGCACTCCACCAGGAAGCGCAGAAGCGTTAGCTTGATGGGGGTAAGAGCCGCGAGCGGCGTTGGAATGCGGGTGTAGCGTCCCACGCGCTTACGTCCTGCGGCTGCCTGCTCTTTATCTTCTCCCTCTCCTTTAGTCGATGCTGCCATCGTCGAACCCTCCCATATCGCCATTTCCCTCCCCGCCAGACGTTGCCGCTGGTAGCGGCAGCGGCTTCAGTGCCTTTGTTTGTGGCTGGTATACCTTTGTTTTTTGTTCTGCCTCGGCTTCCTCTTTCTCGAATCGAGAGGGGCGCTTATTGGTACGCTCAGCAGTGCGCTTCTCCCCGGACTCCCGAATTTTGCGGTAGGCTTCGTCTCCCTCCTGAATACGAGCGCGACGAGTGTTGTATACCTCATCTATCTCTGCCAAGGTCTGACCATTGGCGACAAGTGCGGTGCTCATAAACCGGCTGAGCCCCTGGGAAGCAGCGGGCTCGGCAACAGGAACCACCTTGATCACCGCAGGATGCTCCGGGCTAAGCACCACAACCGCATGCTGCTTGGGCAGATCCATCAGAAGCCGCGTCCAACGGTCGCGCTTCTCCGACTCGCTCAAACGAGAAACAATCGAGAAGGTCGGCCTGGGGAAACGAACCACGAGCTGCACGGGAGCTGGCCCCACCATGTAGGAGCTGCTGGAGAGTCCCTTGATATAGTGGCTCACTTCAACTGGCTCCCTGCTTCCCGCAGCGTGAACATAAAGCCGTGGAATACCTGAGTAGGA
>NZ_JAYUPA010000438.1:0-4819 GCF_043760365.1 Armatimonas sp. | reverse complement strand
CTTTGAAGGAATCGCTCAGGAATCAGACAACCTCCAGGCAGCACTTGAGTACGCCTGGCAGAGTGATCCCACTCGCGGTGCGCAACTGGCCACGGCGTTCTGGCGCTACTGGGATCGCCGCGGCCAGCACGACCTCGGTGTGATGCTTATGGAGAGCCTCCTAGAGACTCTTCCCACTCAAGAGGTTGCTCTGCGGGGCCGTGTTCAAGAGGCTCTAGGGCGAATTCTCTACTCCCAGCTCCGCTATGCCCGTTCGCTGATCTACCACCGACAGGCTTGGGAGAGCTACCAGCAGGCGGGAGAGCTTGCCTGCGCCGCACTGTCGCAGTGTATGACCGCCAGCGCTCAGCGAGAGGTTCACTCCAAATCCAAAGAGGATGTGAGCGTCCTGCTGGCCCAGTGTCTGGAAGGATACACGTATCTGGAGAGCCACGGAACCCTCCCCCAGAGGGCTACCGCTTCCCTTCAGTGCGGTGCCTTCTATACTCGCCTGGGTGACCTTGAGAAAGCACGTGGGTACCTGGAGCATTGCCTTGCTCTCAACCGAATCGTGGGTAACCAACGCGGTGTGTTCGTTGGGCTCTTTCTCCTAGGGCATGCCGAGCGCCACTGTGGGGATCTGCGCGCCGCAGTGACACTTGAACTTGAGGCTATGAAGATGGCCCAGCAGATTGGGGATGACTTCGCTGTGGCAACTGTCCTCTGGAATATCTACGGGATCTACCTACAGCTAGGTGAGTTCGATGAGGCCGAGGCCCGCATACGGGAGGGGCTTACCTTGACGCGCCAGCTCGGAATGCGTACCAAGCAGACCGTTTTTCTTACGGGAATGGGGCTTGTCTATACGGCGCGCGGCCAAGTCGAACCGGCACGTGAGTGGTTCCGGCAGGGGCTCCAGCATGCGGATGCCACCGGCGACGTTTCTGAGCTACTACACTGCGCCAGCCGGATGGTACGTCTCGCGCTGAAAGAGGCCCAAGACGAGCCGAGACCGCACCACCAGCGGCTAGCAGCCCTGCTCTTAGGGAGCCTTCTGCGCTTGGAGCAACTTCTTCAGCCACAGCAGCCGTACGAGTTTGGTGAGCCTCTTGATGAGGCTCTGCGGACAATAGAAAATGCACTGGGAACCCAAGACTTTTCTCGGGAGCGAGATCGCGCAAGACAGTACGATCGTAGTGCCGCTCTCCAGGTTTTCCTCCTCTACCCGGAGAGTGAAAACAGATGACTGAGACACAAAAACAGCTCCTGCGTGAGCTACTCACGACTGCGCTGGAGAGGTCCAAGGACGACGAAGCCACTCTGGCGAGACTTTTCTATAACCGGCTCTTCACGGTTGCACCAGAAGCACGTAGCCTCTTCCACAATAAGCTCCGTGTCCAAGAGGCAAAGCTGACAAGGATGCTGGAAACGATCCGCGACAGTTTGGAGCGCCTAGACAACCTCGTGCCCACGCTCTGGCAGTCCGGGCGCAATCACAAGCTCTATGGCGCGGAGAGTGCCCACTATGAGATCGTCGGGGAGGCACTACTCTGGGCGCTGGAGCAAAAATTGGGCATGGAAAGTGTCACCGACGAGGTGCGGGTGGCCTGGCAAGAGCTCTACAGCCTTGTCTCACTGATCATGCAGGAGGCGGCACAATCAGGCTAGCTCCGATTATTTTTCAGTTTTTTGGGTTTTCACGATTTTCTCACGGTGGATTCACTGTCCCTTTACGGTAGCCCCCTATGATGGGTACAACTTCAAACCCTGACTTAAGGAAACGAAAAATGAAAACTCTGAATCCACTGCTACCCATGGCCTACAGTGCCATCATTGCCCTTCCCCTGTTCCTCGCTCCTGCCGTAGCGCAGAATGCAGTTTTGCAAAACCCAACTATCCAGAACAACCTGCCACAGCTCGGGCTTGAGCCAAAGTCGTTTGCATTCTCCCCGAACCGGCCCCGGCTAGTGGTTCTCCTGCACGGCGTCACCAACCCACGCGAAAACTCTCCTGAGGAAGGAATCGGAACCTCCACCCACGCACGCTTCTACTGGGGCTACGACTTTATCCGCGCACTCATGGGTGTCCCCACAAATCCCGCCATCCAGCTGATCCAGCGAGGCAAGACCCGAACTGATCTTGCATTCATACAGGCTGACAACTGGACCGTCACCCCGAAAGATTCCTTAGATGCTCTTAAGTCAGAGGACGGCGATCTCGCACCCGTGCTTGTACCAGATTTGATGTTCAAGAGGTCGGAAGGACGCGTCAGTGCTGATGATTTCAAAGCCGAACCCAACCCGAAGACTGCTGTTATGGTGACGTTTCGCGATGGCTCGGAGCATCTAATGCCCCAACTGGGAGACGCTATCGACCAGATATTCAGCACGTACCGGCAGACGTTTGGGCATCTGCCCGAGGCCAGCCAGCCGCAGATCTACCTCATGGGGCACAGCTTCGGGGGAGTCGTGGCCCGAGCGATCCTCACCAACCCCGAAGGTTCCGATCTCTACGGTGGCCGACTCAACTCTGGTCAGCGTCAGCGGGCCGACTATCTGCGCCGCCGCGTGGTGAATGTCACAACGATCTCCGCACCGCACACCGGAACGATCATCCCTGAGATGACGACCGATGTGGATCGAATTCTGAAAACAGGTCAATCGCTCCTTCCTAGCACGGCATCTCTGAAGAAGCAAGGGCCATTGGAGAAGATCAAGTCCGCTATTGTCGATAGTGGCGTGGGGAAACTTCACGATGCCCTGGACAAGGCGATAAAGTCAGCCAGTGGCAACCGAGACTCTCTGCACGACATTTTGCGGATGGCGGAGTACAACAAAGGAATTCTCTCACCAGAGAAAGCGACTCGGGTGGACGGTTCCCTGGTGCCTATCTTCACCCTCGGTGGGCGAAACCCGGGCGGGATGTTCTTCGACCGCAATCGCGCTCCTTTTATCGGAGGGGGACGGGTTCTCCCGCACACCCTCATTGACGTTATGGGGGCTGGCCGGTTTCCATCAAACGGCGGGTCGCTGTATCTAATTGAGTCGCTCCTGCATCGGGCAGGCTATGGGAAAGCCAATGGCAAGCCGTGGGGAGCCGCTATGATTCCAGAGGCCGATATAATGTCCTCACCGATGCGAGGCATCACCTCCAGCCTCACGACGACGCAACTGTCCAACAAGTGGCAGACAACCAGCTCGCTTCCGATGATTGCCGGAGTCCTCGCAGATGGCTTTACTGCCAATCCCTATGCGCTGGGAAGCGACGGCGAGAACGATACCGACGGCTTCTGTGGCTTCGACTCGTCACATGGCCTCGCGGTCGCGCCGACCAAGCCGTACTGGTGGAAGGGGCTCTACGGTGCACGTTATGGCTCGTTGATGCCCTGGGATCAGGACAACCACGGCTCACTGATGTTCAATGTCGGCAACGGTCTCTATCTTTATAATGAAATGCTTTGCAAAGCGGGGCCGATTCCGGCGGCCAACTCTGATCTTGGACTCTGGACGCCCAGCACATCTAACAATCTGGCAAAGCATAACATCAAGATTGATATTGCCAGAGTATGGAGCCGTGATGGCAAGATTGACCCTCAAACCGGTCGTGAAAAGACAAAATTGGGTGATTTTGATGTTTCTGTCCGCGTTGCTGGGAACCTGAAGAAATTTGCTTGCAAAGAGGACGCGAAATCAACTACATACGTCGGTTTTCACGAAATCAGCAACACACCCCAGTCTGTTATTCCAATCGTCATTTCCGTAATAGACCGTGATCGTGAACTTCCCAACGACCCAGACGATGACTGCGTGCTCTCCCCGGAAAAAGGCCGCGACAACCTCTACCTCTACTTTGACACGCGTACCGGTCGAATCTACGGAGACGCCACGGGCAAAGCGGGTGAGGAGATCACTGTTGGTGGCTACAAGGGCGCCTACAACCCCGTTGGGGTCGCGTTCAAGATAACGGGAAACTGACCGTAAAATCGCCCTAGAAAGAAAAAAGTCCGCTGGCAAGCCTGCCAGCGGACTTTTTTCTTTTTTCTTTTTTTCATTTCACGGTTTTCTCACGGTAGGCTCACTGCCCCTTTACGGACGGGGCCTAAGATGGGGATAACTTTACAACCTGACGGTGAGGAACCTAAGATGAACATCAACAACAAGACGATTTTTGCGCTCACGGCGCTTGCGACACTCCTGGTCGGTTTCCCTGGAATCTGCCGGGCACAGACTGCCACGGAAGCCCCCAAAGCGTCCTCCGAAGCCCCCAAGACCAAGCGTGTCATGGTCGTAACCTTCCAGCAGCTTGATCGCAAGGTCAAAGACAATATCCCTCTGGGCCAGGAAATTGCGGATCGTGTGACACAGGGGCTCGTTCAGCAAGGAGCCCGCGTGGTGGAGCGTGCTGACTTAGCTGCAATCGAGAAGGAGCGTGGCTTGATTGCAGGCAATGGCGATAAAGGGGCTGTTCTGGAGCTAGGGAAGCTCAAGGGAGCTGCCGTGGCGATCATGGGCAAGGTCACTGAGTTTGGCATTGTTGAAAAACAAAGCTCTCCAGGAAACGAGGTTACCAAATCACTGCTAGGTAGGTTCAAGCCCGTAAAAGATAAAGTGGTGGGTAAGGCATTCGAGCTACGGGTGAGCATGGATGTCCGCCTGGTGAGTATCGAGACCGGGGATATTCTGGCGGCATCCAGCGTGCTAGTAACTGAGGGAACGGATGAGAGCGATATCAACTCCCTGCTGAGCAAGAGCTTTGGAGGGGCTGAGCTGCTCAAGCTGGGCCTGAGTGCGGTGCTGGGAAGCAAGAAAACGGAGCAGGATTCTCAGGCCACGCCTCCTGC
>NZ_JAYUPA010000437.1:0-4819 GCF_043760365.1 Armatimonas sp. | reverse complement strand
CGGTTCGCTTGCTCACGTAGAGCTGATCCGCCACTTCTTTGCTGGACTTTCCCTCAATGACGAGAGATAGTACTTCGACCTCACGCTTGGTGAGTTTGACCTGGCTGTCCGTTGACATACCACTATTCGTATAAATGCCCATGGGGCTTGTTCCCTCCTGTATTCTCTCCGCGACTGTTTGTCAGTCTAAAGCTTTGGGCCCTCCCTCGCTCTGTACTTGATTTTTGCCATAACCAGGTAAAGAATTCATCTATAAATTTACTGGGTTTCGAGTGTTTTTCTCAGCTAGTGTAGAATACGAGGTAATGCAGGCAGTAATTCTGGCCGGGGAGCGGGGCGCTCCCCTCTATCCCCTCACGGCGCGCACGCCTCGCGCCATGCTTCCGATCGTCGCCAAGCCCCTGATCCAGTACTCTCTGGAGCAGCTTAAGCGCCACGAGATCCGCGAGGTAATCCTCTGTCTCCAGGTGCTTCCCGAGGTCTTTGAGAGCCGCTTCGAGGACGGTAAGTCTCTGGGGCTCAATATTCGCTACCACCGGGAGCAAGTGCCCCTCGGGACGGCGGGCGCGGTGCGTGCCGTGAGCGATCGGCTGGTGGGCAAGAATATTCTAGTGCTGAATGGCCATGTTCTCACGGACGCCGACCTCAGTGCGCTGGTAGCCTTCCATGAGGAAAAAGAAGCAGCGGTGACGCTCTTGCTCACCAGCGTGCCGGATGCATCGCGCTACGGCGCGGTGGTGCGTGATGCCGAGGGGCGTGTCCAGGCCTTTGCCGAGAAGCCACCCGTGGGGGAGGTCGCCACCGACACGATCAATGCGGGGGTCTATGTTATCCGGCGTGAGGTTCTACGGCGCATCCCAGTCGGCATGGAGTTCTCCTTCGAGCGGCAGCTCTTTCCCCAGCTTGTGGCCGAGGGGGCGCCTGTCTATGGATTTGTGGCCCCGGAGCACTACTGGCGCTCGATCACGACTCTCAACGACTACCAGCGCGCTCAGGCCGATGTGCTGGAGCAGCGCGTGCAAGCGACAATAGAAGGTGTCGAGGTACGGGAGGGAGTCTGGGTAGGCGAGGGCGCGACGATTCACCCAACGGCGGAGATTCGGGGTCGGGTCTTTCTTAACCACCATACCGAAGTGGGACGCGATGCCAAGATCCGGGGAACCGTGGTGATTGGCTCGCGCTGCCGGATCGGGGAAGGCGCCCTCATTGAGGACTCGGTAATCTGGCGCGGCTGCGTTCTGGAGGAGCAGACTGAGGTGCGCGGCAGCATCTTAGGCAACCACTGCACCGTGCGCGCGGGTGCCCGTATCCGCCCGGGTGCCGTGGTCGGTGCCGATGCCGTGATCGCGTCCATTGTGGCGCACCTGCCCAGCCAGAGTGAGATCCAGCGCGCGGGGATTCGCTTTGGCACCGATGGCTGGCGTGGAATCCTAGCCGACGATGTGACGGTGGAGAATGTCCGGCTCCTCACACAAGCACTCTGCGACTGGGTCAAGAGTGACTCCGTTCCAGGCGACGGGGTGATTGTCGGCTACGACACCCGCGCTCAGTCCGACCTCTTCGCCCGCGCCGCCGCCGACGTGGTCGCTGCCAACGGTCTGCGCACACGCCTCTCACGCGCTGCCTGTCCCTCCCCCACGGTAAGCTTCGCCTGCCGCTTCTTTGGAGCCGCCGCAGGGATTGTCATTACGGCAAGCCACAACCCGGCGAGCTTCTCCGGTATGAAGGTAAAGGCACACTACGGCGGCCCCGCCTCTCCGGCCATGACGACGCGGATCGAGGAGAAGCTCCGGGAGCTGCTGATGAGTGGCGGAACACCCCGCACGGAGGGTGGTACCGTGGAGCTGACGGACCTGGCGGCTCCCTACCTGGCGCACTGCGCCCGTTTTGTTGATCTGTCGGTACTCAAGCAAGCAGGTATGGTTGTGGTAGATGCCCTCCACGGCGCGGCGGCGGGCTATCTGCCTCAGCTCCTGGCTCCCGTAGGAGTCGCTCTTCAGGAGATCCGAGCAGAGCGCAACCCATTTTTTGGGGGGGTCACGCCCGACCCGACTCCGGAGAACCTGGAAGCACTCTTTCGAGCCGTCCCTGCTGCCCAAGCGACTTTAGGGCTTGCACTCGACTGTGACGGCGACCGGCTGGGGGCATGTGATGCAGCGGGGACATTTGTGGATGCCCATAAGCTCTTTGCCCTCCTCCTGCGTCATCTAGTGAGGACACGCGGCCAGACAGGCGGCGTCGTGCGGACGATCTCAACCACGCAGATGGTGGATAAGCTCTGCGCGGCGTATGACCTGCCTCTCGCGGAGACCCCTGTGGGTTTCAAATTTCTCAGTGCCAAGATGCTGGCGGGCAGTATCCTGATTGCGGGCGAGGAATCGGGGGGCTTCGGGGTTGCCGGACACCTGCCAGAGCGCGATGCGATTCTCTCGGCCCTCCTCTTGCTAGAGGCGCTAGCACTCTCAAGAAAATCACTGACCGAGCTGCTAGCGGAGCTGGTTTCTGAAGTGGGGCCTCACGAGTACATCCGAATCAACCTGCGCCCCACCCCCGCCCAGATGCACCGGATCCACACCGCGCTCCAGAGCTTCAAGGAAACTCATTTCGCCGGAGTCCAGATCGCCGCCATCCGTCGCCTCGACGGCACCCGTCTGGACTTCACCGACGGTTCCTGGCTCCTGCTACGCCCCTCCGGCACTGAGCCGCTGGTGCGTGTTTATGCAGAAGCGGCCACCCGTGAGCGTGCCCGTGAGCTGACGGGAGCCGGGGTGGAATTTATTGTCACGGCATAAATTTTCATTAATTTCTTTAAAAATGGAACATTTCCTGTATAATGCACGATCTGAATGAATCGTGCCTCAGAGAAGGCAAGTGATATAGTCGAAAGGAATGTATAAGATGTCGTTAGTTAAAGAATTTCGTGAATTTGTAGGATCAGGCAATGTGATTGATCTCGCCGTGGCTGTGCTCGCTGCGGGAGCCATTGGGACTATTCTTAAATCATTTGTGGATGAGATGATCATCCCTTTGACCGGCTTGATGGGAAAAGTCAGCTGGTCCGACTCCTACATTGTTCTTAAGGGCGATATTCCTGCGGGCAAGGCGCTTGCGGAAGCACGTAAGATTGATGGATCGGTTATCCTGGGCTACGGGCAGTTTCTCACAACCGCTCTCAATACTCTGCTGATTGTCTTTGCCGTTTTCATGGTCGTCAAGGCCATTAATGCAATGAAGAAGAAGCAGGCCGAGGAAGCCGCCGAGGCACCACCGCCCGCACCGGCTGCTCAGGAAGTGCTCCTCACCGAGATTCGCGACTTGCTCAAGTCAAAATAATTTTTGGGAACCCTGAAAAGCTCTCCACTGTATGGAGAGTCAGCATGGTTAGCAAAAGTTTCCAGGCGGCGAGTTATGCACTCGCCGCCTTTCTCATGATCGGCCCCGTGTGGGCCAGCTCTCCCGCGCAGCGGGAGAGCTTCAGCCTCCCTACCACGAAAAGCGCCCCGAAAATTGATGGCAACCTCTCCGATACCTGCTGGAAAACGGCGTTTAAGGCGGGAGAGTTTGTGCGCTTCACGGGAGGCGCTCCTATTGTTGAGCAGACTGAAGCCTGGGTGACGACGGATGGCACGACGCTCTACATTGCGTTTGAGTGTCGCGACGAGCACCCGGAGCTGATGCGCGCCAGTGAGACGCAGCGGGGCAGCTCGGCGGTGGAGGGTGATGACCACGTGAGTGTGGTGATTGACAGCCAGAACCTCCGGCGCGGCGCGTCTAGTTTCTCGGTGAACGCACTGGGAACGCAAGTCGAGCATCTCGAAGGGGGCACGGCGGGCAATATCACCTGGGCAGGCGACTGGAAGGCCGCAACCCAGCTCCTTCCGGAGGGCAAGGGCTGGAGCTGCGAGATTGCGATTCCCTTCCAGCTCCTGCGCCACCCCGCGCGTGCACGAGCGTTTGGGCTCCAGGTCGCTCGCTCGCTAAACCGTGAGGGCAACCAGATGATCTGGCCCGCGCTCCCGCCCGAAGGCCAGTCATTTTTCGCCCGCGCCTCGTTTCTGCCGGAGCTGCGCCTTGCTCAGCCGATGCCAGACCAGCGCCCCCCCGTGGTGGTGCTTCCCTACAGCCTGACAACCGCTCGCACCGACGGAGGCAGTGCGCGGCAGGGTATGGACATCAAGTACCCTTTCAGTACAACGCTTACCGGACTGCTGGCGGTGAACCCGGACTTCCAGACGATCGAGCAAGATGTTGCCAGTGTCAATTTTTCCTACAACGAGCAGCAAGTCCCAGACCGCCGTCCGTTCTTTGCCGAGGGCAATGAGTTCTTGCCCTCCAGTGAAGTTTTCTACTCACGCCGCGTCGGACAGTTCGATGACGGCCTCAAAGTCGTGGGCCGTGAAGGAGCGACTTCTGTGGGGCTGGTCACGTCACAGTCTCGAACCGGAGAGCCCGATCGGACGAGTGCGGCTCTTGCGCTCCGTCAGGCCGTGGGGCTTTTCAGTGAGTACAGTGTCTATGCTGCCAGCGATAATCGCGCGGACAAGCTCAGCAACCGTGTGGTACGTGCGGCGGGTAACTACGGCTGGGTGGACGGTGCCCAGCGCAATGGGGTTTACTTCTCCCGCAGCCAGTCCTGGCAGGGAGGTATACAAAAAGGGGGAGCGAGCGATCTGACACTCAGTAGCCGAGGCGCACCGGGCAGACCGCGCTACCGGGTCTCCAGTTCTACTCTCTCCGACGACTTCGTCAGCGATCTGGGGCTGGTGCAGGACCGCAACCGCAAGGGCTGGTCGGCCAGTATGGGGATTCGCAACCAGCT
>NZ_JAYUPA010000436.1:0-4822 GCF_043760365.1 Armatimonas sp. | reverse complement strand
CCCGGCGCAACTACCAGCGCTGGCAAGAGAATCCTCAGCATCCCAGTCTCGCGTTTCGTCGCGTCCACAACACAGAACCGATCTACTCCGTACGAATCGGTATCGGCTGGCGAGCACTAGGATTGCTCGACGGCGACACGATCACTTGGTTCTGGATCGGCTCCCATGCAGAGTACGATCATATCCTCAGGCAATAGCAACTTACTTTTTCCTACGAGCACAGCGATAAAGCGAGCATGGACATACTCTTTCCCTGCGACTACGGCGATCTCACCGCGCCTGACCCCGATTTTGCGATCGAGGTGAGTGCGGCGCGGGCGGCGGGTTTTGTCTGTCACTTCTTTGACTTCAATGCGCTCCGTGCGGGGGATGCCTACCGACTGACCAAGGGAGAGGGGGCGCTGCTCTACCGGGGCTGGATGCTCTCGGACACGGAGTATGCTGGCTTCTATGCGCGATTGGTGGCGCGGGGCTGGGAGCCCATCACGCCGCCCACTGCCTACGACGAAGCCGACGCCTGGGAGCTCTACGCGGCGCAGTTTCGCACGCAAGATGCCATTCTTAAGGACTGGGTGAAGTCGGCGAAGTACCGATGGTGGGTGGTGGAGACGGGTGACGGCCAAGTTGCTGGGCTTCCGGGGAGCATCGCGCCGGAAGCGTTCTACCGGGCGCTACGGTTGGTCGGGGCCTGAAAGGCCCCGCCTGGGCGACGCTTCGCGTCAAGCGCCCCGAGGGCGCGGAGAACGCTTCCGGCAAATTCGGGGCGGGCTCGGCTCGCTTCGCGCTTGCGCGGCCCAGAGGGGGACTTTCAGGCCACCGATCCTACGCCACCGCGAACTCGGCGATGGCGGGGGGGGCGTCGCTGGCGAGAATTTGTAGACGGATGGCTTGGGCGAGGGTCGGGGGGACTTCCTCCACCAGCAAAGCGCCGATCTTCTCGCCCGCAAAGAGCGTGCGCCACTGGCCATCGTCGGTGAGACGGTACTCGACCGCGAAGAGCTGGATCTGTTCGCCGCCCGCTTCCGAGAGCGTCACGCGCTGGACTTCCTGCATCGTGGGCAACGTGAGCTGGAGCCAGCCGCGCGACTCGGCGCTCTGCCAGAAGGTCTCCAGGTCGCTGTCACCTGCCAGTGAGGGCTCGTGGCCGTCGGTGGCGCTGGAGGCGGTGAGGGGAAAAAGCGGCAAGGCGGCTTCGAGGACAATCGGCTCAGGGGAGGCTTCGGGAATCTCCGCGGCGGCATCGGGCGCTTTTGTGGCATCGGCTTCAGCCTGGGCCTTGTCGGCCACTTTCTTGGCGGCGGCAAAGACAAGTGGGGTCAGGATCAGTGGAATAAACGGTAGCGGCATGGGTTCTCTCCTAAAATTTCTTTCGTTATTGTAGCGCATCCCGCAAGCGTATGTAACGTCTGCGTAACGGCACGGTGGAGCCTTTCAGACCCCGACAGGGATTTATGAAAAAGGCTCGTAAAGTTTTTGTATTTTTTTGTCTCATCATGAATTCTTCATGTTATTGAGGCATACTCTTAGCCTAAGAAGGAAAGTAACAACAATGAAAAACATCTTGAAATCAAGTTTGGGTTTGATCGCAATTGCGGCACTAAGTGGCTGCGGCGGCGCGGGTGCAGGTCTGGAGAGCTTCTCCAACTTGCTAAGCCTCGATGGCGGCGAGCTGGTTGGCATCTCACGAGCCGTGAGTACCGGAGCCATTACGACCGAGCAGACCCAGACGCGCACCTTTGAGGATCGCACCATCGGCGGTCGTCCGGGTGGTGCTCTTGGTGGCCCTGGTGGCAGACCGGGCGGCATCGGTGGGCCGGGCGGCCCTCCCCGTGGCACGACGCGCTGGAACGTGGCACAAGGCGTGGGCCGTGCGGTGCGTGTGAGTGTTCCTGAGGGAGTTACCCTGCCCGCGTCGTTCACCCTGAGCAATATCGAGATGAGCATGCGCGTCACCGATGGCGAGCGGGTTGCAGAGCGAACGAGCACGATCGCTGGGCCGGTCACGCTCACTCGTGTGGGTGAGACCAGCGCCTACACGGCCAGCACGGAGCTGACCCCGGAGGCGAGCTTCACGGAGGGCTCGTTTGAGACGCTCCATGCGATCCTGACCACCGCACCGTCGCCCAACACTGCCACCGCGACCCTGCGCTACGATGCCAGCGCCGAGCTGCCCGCCGGAGCCAAGCTACGTTTTGGCCTGGAGCGTGGCCACGCCCGCATGCAGTAGGCTACTACTGTAGCTCACTTCGGACCTTCTGCCGAAAGCTCTCAATCCGGTGGAAGGTCAGGAAGTTTGCATCGTGGTTGTTGTGCGCCCCGCCGAACTCGTCATCGTAGGCCGTGCGGCAGGCGGCGATAATATCATTGCCCTCGAAGAGCCACTCCACATACTGAAAGCCGTGGTTTTTCACATCGGGGTGTGAGAGAATCACGGAGCGTACTTCCCAGTCGCGTAAATTGGCCGAACTGGTGAGCGCCAGAGTATTGCGCACTTTGCCTGGATCGGCGGCACGGAATTTTTCGCCGACGATACTCGCGAGGCTCCAGTAGCGCTTGCTCTTTTTATCCCAACGAATGGCGAACTTCTTCGCGCCGCCGGGAAACGCGAAAAAGCCTGTGAGGGGATCAAAGCTCGCCGTCTTGCCATCGCTGGAAATCTTCACCCAGGCTGCTTTTTCATCGGGGGATTTTGTCTGGACGCGCAGGATGTTGGCGAGTGTGCCACCCGGAGCGCCCACCACGTTGCCCTCTAGCCACGCGCCCATATCGCCGCCATTCCAGCTTCGGTCACTGGGCAGAAAGTTGGTCGCACTCCAGTTTTTCGGCTCCATTAAGTCGGCGCTCAAGGGCACGGAGAGCACACCCGCGCGGTAGTTAATTCCCCAGGCGGTAGGCGGATTTCGCCACTCGAACGCCCGCCAGAGCCGCCCTTTATGCTCTAGGATCGGCACGGGCGCACAGTGGTACTCGCCCTCGCCGCGCAGAATCACGCTCGTCCAGCCCTCGCCGCCATCGGTAGACTGATGAATCACCACATTGCCGTGGTGCTTGTCGGTGCCCAGCAGATAGAGCACCTTCTTGTGGACGAATAAGTTCGACCAGAACGCGCCGTTTATCGTCGCGATTTTCTCCCAGCTCTTGCCTCGCTCTTTTGAGCGAAAGACATGCGAGACGGCTCTGGTGTGCTCGGTGCTCTTGGGGCCGAACTCATCGTGGCTTGCGATGTAGTCTCCATTAGGCAGAACGGCAAGCCCCGGCGAGCCGATATAGATGCCGGTGCTGGCGGGGACATGGTCAATCACCACGCCGGGGACAAGCTCGTTCATCCCGACTCCTTTTTCTGTGAGAGCAGTGCCCCCAGCAGCACAATTGTCAGCGTGCCTGCCGTGAGGGTTAGCAGGCTGTGAAGTGGTGCCTGGGGCAGGCTTGCGGGCCAGTAAGGCTTTGCGGAAAAGCTCACCCAGACACTCACGAGTGCTCCGATAATCGTCGCGGGAAGGGCGGCGGATTTGCTCGCCTTTGGCACCAAGCGATCCAGCAAGAACAGCCCCAGCATTCCTCCCGAGAGCACCCCGGCCAGATCCCACCAGACATCCAGCGCCGACTTCACCGAGATCATGGCGATGGCTGCCAGAACACTGAGCAAGCCAAAGCCAACCACGGCCCTGCGCAGCATCTTGAGCTTGTCCTCCTCACGGGCGCTCTCACGGCGTGCCCAGAGATCGTGGACAAAGAGCGTCGCGGAGCAGTTGAGGTTAGAGTCCATTGCTGCCGCGCAGATCGCCGCCAGCACGAGCCCCTTCAGCCCGGCAGGAAGCTGGGTCTGGATGAACCAAGGAAAGACTGCATCGGGCTTGGTGCCAGTGGGCAATGCGCTGGCATGAGACTGGTAGAACACCCAGAGCGCGGTGCCGATAAAGAAGAACAGCGCGGCGATGGGAATATAGAGCAGGCCCCCCAGCCAGACACTGCGGCTCGCTGCTCTATTGTCACGGGCCGTGAGATAGCGCTGGACATAGGCCTGGTCCACCCCGAAGTTCTGGAGGTTGATCCCCATGCCGTAGAGCAAGACCACCCAGAAACTAGAGCTAGCAAAGTTGGGTGCAAGGCTCCCCAGCGAGAACTTGTCGGCGGCGGCTCCCTGATTTATTACGGCTCCCAGACCCCCTGGCACCCCAGAGAGAATCACGCCCACACAGACCAGCGGCCCCACGATCAGGACAACGGCTTGTACCACGCCGGTCCAGATCACCGCTTCGGTGCCCCCCAGCATCGGGTAGATCGTCACCAGTAGCCCAAGCAATAGGATCAGCACTGGAAGCGGCAGGCTGCCCACCAGCGGCTGGAGCGCCAGCGAGAGCAAGTAGAGAATCGTCCCTAGCCGCGCCACTTGCACCAACAGAAAACACACGGTCGCGTAGACCCGTGCCCAGCGCCCGAAGCGCTTCTCAAAGCGCTCGTAGGCCGAGATCTGCTCGCCCTCGCGGTAGAGGGGGACGAAGAACTTTGCGGCCAGCCAGCAGGCTAGTGGAAGTGAGAGCGCAAAGACAAAAGGGTTCCAGTTGCCATCGTAGCTCTTGCCTGGGTTGGCCAGAAAGCTAATCGAGCTGACATAGGAGCCAAAGAGCGAGAGTCCCACCGCCCAGCCGGGCAGGGAGCGCCCCGCCGCCATGAACTTCTCACTACTGACATTCTTCCGTAGAAAAAGACAGCCATAGAATGTTGTCGCCAGCAAATACCCCGCCAGAACCCCCCAGTCCAGTGCGCTCATGAACGCTAGGTTCGGTGACGTCCCGGCTTATCCCTGCACGACACAGAGCTG
>NZ_JAYUPA010000435.1:0-4830 GCF_043760365.1 Armatimonas sp. | reverse complement strand
CTATATCCGTTGTCACAACAGGTAGCCCTGCGGAGAACGCCTCTGTAAAACTCAGGCTAAATCCTTCGGAACCCGTATTTGCCTGGCAGTAAATATCTGATGCGACGAGTAGACGGGGCACATCTTTTCTGCGCCCAAGAAACCGTACTTTATCGGCGATTCCCAGCGACTTTGCTTGCTCTTGCAACGCCTCAAAATACTGCTGCTCCTTAGGGTTTTGTGGGCCTCCGGCGATCACAAAAACCCAGTGCGGAACTTCTTTCAAGAGTCCGAGAGCTTCGATAAGTTCCCGATGACCTTTCCAAGAGTCCATTCGTGTTGCTTGGAATATTACGACATCTTCTTCGAGTTGGAGTTCGGAGCGAACATCTGCTCGTTCATTTTTATATTGATCAAATATATCCGGAGAAAAAGGCATTGGATAGTTAATAATCGCACTCTTAATGTCAGGAAATAAGAGGTCTTTACCTGTTTGGAGCGTATGTTGGCTTACTCCAATCATAAGTTCTGGCTGATACTGCCGACAAGAAAGATCAACCCAATCCTTAGTAACGGGGCTATGCAAATAGAGGACAATAGGAATCTTATTGCGTTTTGCTACCGGTGCAAAAAGCCAATACGATTTGGCCATATGGCCTATAATTACATCCGGTTTAATTTTCCGTATGAGTTTATTGCACATCATCCGAGTCTGTAGAATCGTCCAAGGGCGACTAAATCTTGCCCTGGGCAACAGAACCAAATCGGCATTCACAGCTCTTAACTCATCAGTAAGCCGAGACTCAAAGCAAGTAGCAAATACATGATCCATGTCAGCCTCTTGATTTTCTTTTCGGGCTAAAGTCACCAAAAAAGTCTCAACCCCCCCATAAAGAACCCCAGCATGCAAATGCAATACCTTCATAGATCATCCTAACTTAGAGCATTTTACTCGCTTCGGGCTGAGATCGCGACCCACTCGCCCTCGGTCTCTACTGCCAGGATCGTTAAACCACGCGCTACCAGCCCCGCCTTCACGTCTTCGGTACGTGCTTCAATGATGCCCGAGACTATCAGCAGGCCACCGGGCTTTGTCGCAGCGACGAGTTCTTCGGCCATGCCCAGAATCACATCCGGCAGAATATTAGCGACCACAATATCAAACTGTCCGGGTGGCGGCAGGGTAGCTTCGAGGGCGAACACTTTTCCAACCATTGCATTGCGCTCGATATTCTCCCGGGCGATACGCACGGCCAGTGGGTCTATATCGGTGCAGCTCGCGCTGTGTGCGCCCAGTAAGACGGCTGCAATTGCCAGTATTCCGGAGCCCGTTCCCACATCGGTAAGTGTCTCACCGCCCTGGACATGTGTCTCCAACGCTCGCAAGCAAAGCCTCGTGGTGGCGTGCAGGCCCGTGCCAAAAGCCATGCCCGGATCCATCTCGACCACCAGATCACCAGGAAGGGGGGAGAACTCCTCCCAGCTTGGCTTGATAACGATGCGCTCCCCGATCCGTTGGGGCTTGAAGTACTGTTTCCACGCATTGGCCCAGTCTTCTTCCTGCACAAAACGAATCGTCACCTCACGTCCCGCAGCCTGACGCAATGCCAGCAGCGAGCCTTCAAGGCGCTCATCCACAGGCAAGTACCCGCGCACGGCGCTCGCATCGGCACTCCAGCCCTGACAACCCGCAACTTCCGTCAGCAGTGCCGCGTAGGGCTCCTGCTCATCGCCCACCACCGCAATTTCCATCTCAACCCAGCGCATTAGTTAGTAAATAATCCTTCTGGACTCGTGGCCGTCAGTAGACGGTCAAGAACTGCATTCAGCTCATCTTCAGCCTGTAGTGCCACGATACGTTGCTGAATCACCTCCGAGAGGCTTCCAAACTTTCGAGTTGCCATACGCAGCACTGCACTCTTCAAACCCTCTTGCATCCCCTCAGCACGGCCCTGTTGCATGCCCTGTTGCATGCCCTGTTGCATGCCCTGCTGCATGCCCTGCTGCATGCCTTTTTCCAGTCCCCAGCGTTCAAAAATGGTTGTCATCTCAAGTACCTCCGGTTCTCTTACCGTTCGTTGTTGCAATTCTACCTGCTCCTCTTGCGAGAGAGGTAAACCCAGTTCTACAACGCTGGTTACCAGCACTTGCTGCGCCGGATTCAGCCGATACGCCACAATTCGCTGCAGAACGTCTAACCAGCGCTCTATTTTAGCCGTCTCCGAGGAGCGCATCCATGCCGAGAGTGTGGCCCCCAGCGGGTTGTTCACCGCTTCGTAGTCTGCGGCGCTCAAGTCAGGTAAGCCTATAGCCAGATAGTGAAACGTCAGTAAGTCGAGTCCAAAGAGCGGCTCACGAACCGTCTCAACCACTAGCCCACCTGCACCCGGAGAAAGATACAGAACAATGGGCAGCACAGGCAACTTATAACGGCGGCGCAGGAGAAAATAGTAGTCCAACATACGCTCTGGAAAACTCACCGGGCGGCGACGGCTCTCGATCTCCACGTGAACCAAAATCAGTTCCGGCTTGCCCTCAAGGGTATTCACCTCAGTCACGATATCGGCTTCGTGCTGCTCACCTCGCGGAAAGTCGGTGAAAGCCTCTTTATCGAGGAACCTCAGCGTGCTCCAATCAAGCTGTTCCGCGATATGCGGATAGAACAGACGAATAAAATCAGGGAAAAACTCCCGGAGGAGTTCCTTGAAAACCTGATCTTTTTGTCCCGCCATCGCCCTATTCTATCGCAGAAGATCGTAATCCCAATTGTCACGACACATTAATATCACCGCTTCCGATCCGTGATTTCCTCGCGGCTAGGTACAATCCCTTGTAGATGCACTACCAAACTCCGGGCGATGATCTCGTTGCCCTTCTTGATGCCCCGCTGACGCCGCTTTCCTCGCTCTCACCGGATCGGTCGCACTTGCTGCTCATTGGCTACGAGCCGTATCCCCCAATTGCCGATCTAGCAAAGCTCTACGAGAAACTGGCAGGAGTGCGCTTTGATAGCACGCGACCGGGGACGCAGCGGCTCACGCGCTACACGAGCCTTGCGCTGCTCAGCACCGAGGATGGTAGCCAGCGGCAAGTTACCGGGCTTCCTGAGGGCATGATCCCTGGCGGGCCGGTTTGGAGCGATGACGGGAGCCGCTTCGCGTTCTATGTGGAGAGTCTCGGAGGAGGACTGGCGCTCGCGCTGGGCACGGTGGCCACGGCAACCGCACAAGTCATCCCTGGGCTTGCCCTGACCGACATGCTGTCCTCGCCCCTTCAGTGGGTGGATAACCAGACGCTGCTATTGACACTCGTGGCCGAACTTGGGGAATCTCCTCAGCCGCCCAAAGCACCCGAGGGCCCGATTGTTCAGGAGGCCAGCGGGAAGCAGACCCGAGCAGCGACCTACCAGGATCTTCTAACCAGCCCCTACGACGAAGCACTCTTCACACATCTTGCCACCGTCCAGCTCGCAACCTACTCGCTTGAAACACGAGAAACGACACTTGTGGGTGAGCCCCTGCTGGCGACGAGCGCCCGGCCCTCACCTGACGGAAAGTATCTGCTGGTCACGCGCCTTGTCCCGCCGTTTTCGTACCGTGTCCCCTACCAGCTCTTTGCACGGCGCACCGAGGTCTGGGCGATCGCGGACGGTGCGCATCTCCGCACCATCGCCGATTTGCCTATCAGCGATGAAGTGCCGCAGCAGGGCGTCCCGACCGGCCCACGTGCGATTTCCTGGCAGCCCAACGCGCCCGCAACGCTCCACTGGGTTGAGGCACTCGACGGGGGCGATCCGCTTGCGAAAATAGAACACCGCGACCGTGCGATGGCGCTAGATCTAGCCTCCGTTCCTGGGGCCGACTCTCCACGGGAGAGCTTTCGCCTGACACATCGCTTTGCCGGCTGGGACTGGCCCGACGATCCGAATACGGGGATTGTGACCGAGTACGACCGCGATAGACGCTGGCGGACGACCTATTATTTTTTGTGGGGGAACTGGGAGGCACGCCGAACGCTCTTTGATCTCTCGGTCAACGATGCCTACGGTGATCCAGGGAGTTTTATTACCACCCAGAAACCCACGGGGGAGCGGGTTCTCGATACCCGAAACGGCTGCGTTTTCCTGGCGGGTCGGGGAGCAACGCCTGAAGGAGACCGTCCGTTTCTCGATGCCTTTGATCTCGCGACGGGTGAGAAAGAGCGGATATTCACCTGCGGCAACGAGGGATTCGAGAGCTTCCTTGCCTTTGTCGGAGAGAAACTACTCACCAGCCGTCAGAGCCGCACGGAGCCGACGAATTTTTTCGTGGATGGCAGGCAGATCACAAACTACACCGATCCGCACCCTGAGGTCACCGGGCTCCACAAAGAAATGGTGCGCTACGAGCGTCTCGACAGTGTCCCCCTCTCGGGGATGCTCTACCTGCCGCCGGGAGTCACGCCGGAGTCGCGGCCTCATTTGCCCCTTCTCCTCTGGGCCTACCCGGAAGAGTACAGCGATGCAGCGACAGCGGGCCAGGTGCGCGGCTCCGACAAAACGTTCACTAGACTGATGGGCACCAGCCCTCTCTGGTTTCTGCTCCGTGGCTGGGCGGTGCTAATGGACGCGTCCATGCCCATTGTTGGTGACCCGGAGACGGCAAACGATACTTTTGCTGAGCAGATCGTCGGTGCCGCGAAGGCGGGTATTGAGACGCTTGTCGCGCGGGGAATCGCTGATCCAAGCCGGGTGATGGTGGGCGGCCACAGCTACGGGGCGTTCATGACAGCGCACTTACTCGCCCATGCTCCCGGGCTGTTTCGTGCCGGGATCGCGCGCTCGGGTGCCTACAACCGCACCCTTACCCCCTT
>NZ_JAYUPA010000434.1:0-1725 GCF_043760365.1 Armatimonas sp. | reverse complement strand
CTGTGGGCTGCGCTTGCGCTTTCCACTCTAGTAACTCAATAACATTCTTGCTCAGATCATTGTTCTCCGTGGGAGGGTAGAAGTGGGTCACCAGGCGCTCTGCGACTGCTCTGTCTCCTGCAAGAAGTGCCCGCGTAGCAGCGGCGTCAAAAAGGGGCCAGTCCTCGCCGGGCAGTGCGCTCCAGTTTCCACCCGCACCGGTGATCAGCCCCAGAGAACCGTCCGGTTTTTTATCCAGATACCGAGCGACTACGTGGAGCCGCAGACCGTTCTTGGGAGGGGGCGGCAGGGGGGGAGCGAGGGGCGGAACGAGGGGCTTTCCCGAATCTATTTTTACTGCTGTAGCCTCGCGCTCGATCATCGCCAGAATTTTCTGGGGGCTGGCCTGTGCTACATGGATCGTGTCGCGCAGCGCTCCATCTGGAGCCAGAAGAAAGCAGTGCACCGTCCCCACGGAGAGCTTCTTGGCAAATCCCTCGCGGTGGATTGCCTGAAGTGCGGCTTTCTCCTCGCCCGCAAGCATGTCGTTGGCCAGGTAGACAGGAACACTCAAGCTGTTGAGGGCAGCTACCACGCGGGAGTCATTGAAGGACACGGCCCGTGTCGCAAAGGCTCCTCCTCAGCAGCGGCCACGTTGCATGCGGCCATCCAGCGTGAAGACAAAGACAAGGCGGTTTTCTTTTTTGGCGAGCCGCTGCGCCTCCAGCAGAGTTGGGGCCCAGCCGATTGCTTCCCATGCCCGCTCACGCGCCGTCGGCTGCCAGGCACGCACTTGCTGGGAAACGTCGTCTGGGGTAAGGATTGCCCTAGGTGTTTGCATAGTGCACTATAACACAGCAAGCCATGTCTGCCCGCAACCGAAGCGCACTGTGATGCGTCCTATGCTTCGGAGTATAATGTTCCTATGCCTGACGAGACCACGACACCTTCCGCGCCGCCGCTGCCCACGTCTACCCCTTCCTCCTCTTCTGCGTCTTCTTCTGCCGCCCCGCCTCTTGTCCAGAATGAGGATCAGAAGCTTCGGGGGATCTCCCGCTCGCTGCTAATCGCGGTGGGGGGGACGGGCCATAAGATCTTGCTGGACGTGCGACAGCGTATGATTCAGAAATACGGCTCACTGGATAAGCTGCCCATTGTTTCTTTCTTACTGCTCGACACCGACCAGGCGATCTTTGGGAAGAACCCCAACTACTCGGATGCGGCGAACTTAGATAATGCCGATAAGATTCACTGCTCGGTGCACGGCGTCGAGCAGCTTCGGAGAAATTTACGGGAGTACCCGCATCTCAGAGACTGGCTTGATCCTCGGACGCTCTCCGGGGATATTCACCAGGGCGCAGGTGCAGTGCGGGCCCGTGGGCGGCTGGCCTACTTCTGGAACTACGACACCATCGCCCGGCGTGTCGAGGAGGAGTACACCGAGATCACCAAAGACGCCAGCAAGGCGCTGGCGATCAAGAACGGTCTGCAGGTCTCGGAGGGCGTCACGGTCTATATTGTCGGCTCACTGCTGGGTGGCACGGGCTCGGGGATGTTTTTAGACTTGGCCTACACCGTCAAAGAGCTGCTCAAAGACCAGCGCATGCTGGAGATCATTGGCATCTTCGGCATCCCCCCCAACACGTCGGCGGTCTCGGTGGACAACCGGCCTAATGCCTACGCGAGTTTATTAGAGCTCAACCACTACACGGACTCAGCGTCGGCGTTTACCGCGCAGTACAAGCC
>NZ_JAYUPA010000433.1:0-4835 GCF_043760365.1 Armatimonas sp. | reverse complement strand
TGCGACGCATCCGACCCGCGAGTGCTAGCCCAATCCCGCCGCCCAACATTCCCAGAGCAACCGGGAGCAATAGCTCAAACACAGCGCTAGTATACCTCGCGGCATCAAAAATTCTGAAAACGATCTACACCCCGCACGAGGATCGGACTCCAGCGCTTGCCCTGTGAGTTCGTGGCACTCTGTGCCACATGGGTTGGGATGTAGCGCAGAGTCAGGCCACAGCGGCGGCGAGTCGAGGTATTGGGAAGGCTCCCGTGAATCAAACAGCCATCATGCAATGATGCGAAGCCCGCGGCAAGCGGCAGGTCAATGGCGCGGACTTCTTCATCGGCGCTGATCAGCACTTCCTGATTGATGCTCAGCAGGTTCCCGGGCTGCATGGCTGTGGTGTGTCCACGAATCCCCGCTGTGTGCGAGCCTGGAATGACTCTCATACAGCCGTTCTTGGTATCGGCATCATCAATGGCAAGCCACGCCGTCACTGCCACGGGCGGCTCCAGGCCCCAGTAGGTGACATCCTGATGCCAGGCCACAAATGTCGCGGCGGTCTCTCCCTCGCCGTACTTGCAGAACACGTGGGTGGCAAGGAGAAAAAAATCGGGGCCAAGAATGCTCTCCACGGCATCTAAAATGGCAGGGTGAGCCGCTAGCGTTGCGATAAACGGCTCCGTGGTGTGACGATCTAGCAGGCCGATCTGCGCTGTCTCCTGCCCCACGTGCGCTTCAAGTGCATCGAACTGAGCCCGGACAACTGCCGCTTCCGTGGGGCTGAGAACGGGCAGGGCTGCGATAAAACCATCGTGAACAAAGCTCATGGGCTCTAACTCTGCTCCACTTTCACGTGGAAGGAGAGGGTCAGCTTGCCACCCTCTGCTGTTACCTCGGCACGCTTGACATGGGCAAGTAGTGCATTGATCTGCGCTGCCTCGGGCGCTTTGGCATCGGCGGGCAGCTCAATTTCTTTAGTGACCCCTTGCTTCAGGCCCTCGCGCAGGGTCTCGTTGATCAGCGCCTGGCGGATCGGGATCACCCCCTCGATCTCTAGGCCCGCCAGCTCTTTTGCACCGCCTGCGAAGATTTTCTCTAGCAGCTCTTTCATAGTGCCTCCTCGGGAACACGCAGCGAGAAGACGATATCCAGAAAGCCCCGGCGCGTACTTAGCTCTAGCCTGTCAATTAAGTGCGCAAAGTCGTGGCCACTTTTCTCTTTGAGCTGTGCACCAAGGTCAATACTCAAGGTCGTCCCACTTGCCGTGACTCCGGGCATGAGTCCTGCGAGGAGCGGGATTAAAATCCCGACCAAGCCACCAGGCGGCTCAAGCTGAATGGTGGCGATCAGCTTGCCGTTTCGAGCGACTGTTGGCTCAATGGTAAACGGCAGTTCCAGGGTCTTGGGGAGCAGAAACTGGTCAAGGGCGACTACTGCGATCGCCTTATTGTCTTCCAGTAGCGCCACCATAACGCCTTTGACAGGCCCGCTTTTTTTACTGAGAGCCTCTTTCAGCGCCTGGTTGATCAGTGCGCCGGGCACGGGGAGTTTCCCACTAATCTGGGTGCCGGGCAGGGAGGCGAACCCGCTGGCGAGCTCGCGTTCGAGAATCTTTTGCAGCATTAATAGAAAGATTCGTCGTGCTTGACTCTGGTTCCTCCCTATGTTATACTGGCCATTGCGCCAAAATCAGGTGAGGTTTTTTCATGTCTTCAGAAGTGGCTAGTTCAATACAGGAAAAGGTCAACGAGTACAGTGTACTGGTTGCTCCGGTTGAGAACGCCATCCGCGAGCTCCAGCTAAATCGGGGCATGCTACGGGCGCGTGCGGAAGACGAGATCCACGCCCTCTCGCCTGCTCTCGCTGCTATTTCGGAGACCCTGGGAATTTCGGTTTTAGACCTACTTCTCTCAAAAGACCGGGAGGCGTTTTTGCGTGAAGCCGTGGCTTGCGCCGCTCTGCCGGTTGAAGTGATTCGGGATCGAATTGTCTCCGCTGCAGGAGCCATTGATGGCGAGCATCTCAAGGCGCTGGGGCTGCCTGAGGCGACAACGGCATGAAACAGCGAAGCAACACGCTCGTTTTGATTGCTGTTGTAGGGCTTGCTCTTGGCGCGATCATCGTTCTAAACCGTGCCCAGTATGAGAATCGTCCGCGCACGGAAGCGGAGATGAAAGAAGAGATGGAGCAGCAAGCGGAAAATCCGTCGGCTAAGAGTGCTCCGCAGTTAGAAACAAAACTTCAGGATGAGCTGCTCTCGGTTCCCCCCGAGCATGAGTTTGGCAACCCCAAGGGCAAACGAAAAGTTGTCGTGGGATATTCCTGGACACCGGAAGTACAGTCGGATCCGCAAAATGCAAGTGACGGTCTTAAAAAGTTCCGCCAGATGCTTGAGCAGATGAGTACAAAACTGGACGGGAGTACGCACTTTCGTCTGGTAAATACCGATATTGTTCGTGCACAGTCGTCGGGAGTCTGGCTTGATGGTCGCCTTGTGGGCGAACTGGATCTCGCCACCCTCCAAGTCAATGCCACTACTCTGGCACAAAATCTCATGAGGGAGCTGAACTAGCCCTCTCGGCCACCCAGCAACCCTAGCGAAAGAACAAGGAATAGAAGCTAAATGCCCAATATCAAATCCGTTATCAAAGATGTCATCCGGTCGCGTCAGCGCCGTGATCGTAACAATGCGGCCAAAAGCCGTATGAAAACCTACGTCAAGAAGGCCACCCTGGCCATTCGCGGCGGGGATACCGAGGAGATCACCAAGGCCCTCTCGGAGACAATCTCTGTAATTGACAAGACCGCCAAGCGCGGTATCATTCACAAGAATGCCGCTGCGCGCCGTAAGTCGCGCCTCATGAAGCGCGCTGCCCTCGCCACAAAGGCGTAGGCACTCTGAGTTTTCAGTGTGGGGTAAGCCCCCGTGCTGAGATCCCTGCCTCTGTAGAACACAGGGGCCGAATTTCACGACCATAGGGAGAAGTAAATGGCAACAGCCTACGAGGCCGTCTACATTGTAGATGCCACTCTAGCCGAAGATCAGGTAAAGACCACCGTAGATAAGTACGCGGCAGTCATTACCAAAGCAAACGGCTCAGTAGAAGACACAGATATCTGGGACCCGCGCAAGCTGGCTTATGAGATCAAAGGGTACCGCGAAGGACGCTATATTATAGTGAACTTCCTGGGTGATGGAGCGTGTAAGAACGAGCTGGATCGTATCTTCCGGATTAGCGACGATGTCATTCGACACCTGATCGTCAAGCAGGATCCTAAGGCGGATCGTTTCCCCTCGAAGACCCGCGCCGCAGAGCAGGAGCGCCGAGAGCGTGATGCAGCAGCCCGCGCCGCCGCCGTCTCCCTTGCTCCTCAGCCGGTCACGGATCTCGGAACCCCCTCAAGCGATGAGAAAGAGGCAGGCACCGAGGACGAGGCTACCGAGGAGTAGTTCGATCACCGATGCGATAAGAGACGCTCTTAAGGCAAGGTGAAGTGAGTAATGACTAGGTGAAACCGCACGAAGCTCGTGTGGATGAAGGATAAATAGAGATGTTAAACCGCGTTATTTTGATCGGACGCCTCGTGGCGGATCCCGAGCTGAAGTACACCCCTTCGGGCATTGCCGTTGCGCAGTTCCGAATCGCCGTGGATCGGCCCCTCTCCCAGGAAGCTAAACAGCAAGGCCAGGAGAAGCAAGCCGACTTCATTGATATTGTCGCCTGGCGCCAGAGCGCCGAGTTCGCGTCGCAGTATCTCACCAAAGGTAGGTTGGTTGCCGTTGAGGGCCGCCTGCAGATTCGTGAGTACGTGACACAGGACGGCCAGCGTCGAAAAGCCGCAGAGATTGTCGCCGATAACCTCAAGGGACTTGATCGTCCCCGTGAAGGAGAAGGCGGTGAGAACTACGGCGGTGGCTACGAGCAGCCCGCTGCCGCTCCGGCGGCACCCGCAGCACGCGGGGGCGGCTACGAGCGTAGCGCAGCACCCGCAGCACGGCCCGCAGGCGGCGCGCCAGGACGTGGACGGCAGATGCCCGCAAATGATTACGATGACAGCGACCTGAGCGATCCCTTCGCTGAGTAGCTAAAGGAAAAAAGATGGCAACTATCTCTAAGACGGTTAAGCCCCGTAAGTTTAAGAAAGTTAAGCGTAAAGTCTGCTACTTTACCGTGCAAAAAGTGGATTTCATTGACTACAAGAATGTCCCCCTTCTGCGACGATTCATCAGTGAGCGTGGGAAGATTCTTCCTCGCCGCACGACCGGCACCTGCGCCAAGTACCAGCGACCACTGGCACAGGCGATCAAGCGGGCGCGTGAGATCGGCCTGCTTCCGTTTGTCGCTGATGGAATGTGATTTTTCATTAAACCCGTGACGATACGGTAAAGCCCCATTGAACAGCCTCCAACCATCTGGGTGGAGGTTGTTTGTTTTATGAGGGAGATCGTGCGCTGCTTTGAGGATGTACTGGAGACACTCCAACGTGTCCATGCTCGGGGCGAGAAAACGACACTGCTTATCGGGGCAGGCTGTTCGGTCTCGTCGGGTATTCCTCAAGCTCATGAGCTAGTCGTGCAAATCGAGCAGGAGTATCCCCGCGCTGCTCAGCGTGCCGCCGCTCGAACCTACGAGGCCTATCTGGAAGAGCTATCACCCGGCGAGCGCCGTGAGCTGCTCGGTCGCTTTGTCAGAGAAGCACGTGTCAACTCAGCGCACCTGGCTATTGCGCACCTAATGAAAATTGGTTTGGGTGTGACTCATTTTGGTTGAAGGAGTTGGGGGTGGCAATTTCAGGCATAATGTCTGTGCCACAAAAATAACGCCAGGAGACTGCCATGACCCCCA
>NZ_JAYUPA010000432.1:0-1727 GCF_043760365.1 Armatimonas sp. | reverse complement strand
CCGCCGAAGCCGCCTGAGCCGCCCATCATTCCGCCGCTCCGACCATAGACAGCCCCATTCATCTCTTTTTTCTTCTCGGCTTCTTGTACTTTGAGCGGATCTTCTAGCTTGACGTAGCTACGCAGGTGCCAGTCGTTCACTCCGCTGCCACGGCGGGGATGGAAGGCGGCGACGAGATCGCCCATGCTCCAGCCTGCCAGTGCGTGAACGGACTCATCCACCACGGCCACGGCCACTTCGCCCCCGACAATCGGTTTGCCGTTGCTATCTTTGACACTGACATAAACCTCGGTCTCGCCACCGGGCGCGAGCGCGGCCACTTTCGGGCTTGCCACCACCGTGAGCTTCTTGCTGGCCGTCGAGACCGACAGATCCAGCTCGCCGCTGGCAAAAGCCGGGCGCTTGGCGAGCTTTTCTAAAGCCTTGCCGTCGTCGTCGGTGCGGGCCGCCGCCCCGACCAGCTCGATATGCGCATGGATATTGGGGAGGTAGTTCTCCTGAATCGGAATTTTGAGCGTGTAGGTCGGGCTGTTCACTGTGAAACGCTCGGTCTGGATCACGCCGTCGCGGCGCAGGGTCAGCACGCCCTCGGCGGGGAAGAACGGAGCCTGCAGCAGAATCTCGGCGGTCTGGCCGGGCGTGTACTCTTTCGCGCTGGGGATCAGTGTCACTTGCTCCTGCGAGAGATCCCGGCGCGGGCTGGGTTTTCCGCCCGCCACCCAGAGGGTTAGCTCGCTCTCATTGAGACGCTCTTTACTATCGCGCACCGTGGCTGAGACGCGCCACTGGCCACCGCTTGGTGCGGCAATTTGCGTCTCCACAGGGGTGCTGGCGGAGCGGACAGTCCACTCACGGATGTCTTTCTCCACCGACTGATAGCGCCCCTTGCTCCACTCCCATTCCTGGCGGGCAGCGCGAAGCTGGATCTCTTGCCCCCCCTCGATCTTGCCGTCAATGTCGCAGACGATGGCATCGAGCAGCAGGGGTTTGCCAGTTGCCACAAAAGTCGTCTTACTGCGCAGGCCCACGTAGCGCGCCGACGGATGCACCAGAACGGAGGTGCTCGCCGCCCACGTCTGGCGATTGACATCTTGAACAGCGGCCTGTGCACTCACCGAGTAGGGGCGTGCGGGCTTGACACCGTCAAAGTCAAGGTGCAGCCGGTGCACGCCCGTCGGGTCAGTGACGCCCGCAAAAGTCTGGCTGAGGTTGGCCTGACGCACAGGGCGGCCACTAAAACCACCCCGGCCTCGGAAGCCCATACCGTCCTCAAAGCCGCCAGATCTCCACCAGGGAGTCCACTTGCCGAACGTGAACTCGCTCCGGCCCGGTGGGGTGTAGCTCGTCGCGGTCGCCGTTGCCGTCCAGCTCACTTGCGCTCCGGGCAGTGGACCGCCTGCGTAGTAGGCCGCTTTGGTCGAGAGATCTGCACCCTTCGGGTCGGCGATAATATGCGGCCCTGCGCTCTCGCTCTTAGCCGTCACTTCAAACTCCGGGCGACGGAACTCCTGCACATTAAAGCTATGATTGGTCGCGCCGCCTGCACCGATAAAGGTGAGGTTTGTCTGACCAAGGTTGATCGTTTTGGGAAGCTCAAAGGCAACATCAAAGCCGCCCCAGGTATTAAGCTTGGTCTCGCCCTTGCTCACTTCGTTGCCTCGGCTGTCATTGAGCCGCCAGGCCAGCGGGGCGCTTGTGGGAAGCGCGAGCGTGGCAAGCTTGGTGCC
>NZ_JAYUPA010000431.1:0-1727 GCF_043760365.1 Armatimonas sp. | reverse complement strand
TGCTTCGGACATTTACGAAGCATCTCAACAGAAATCTGATATGGTCACCGAATGGACGACAAATGGCAGGAACCCGTACGGACGGGACAGTGGGTATTTGGGATACTGCCACGGATCATGAGATTATTACCCTGAGAGGACACAAAAAACCGGTATGGCAAATGTGCTACACACCTGATGGTAGCCGCATAGCAACGGGTAGCGAAGATAGAACGGTGCGAATTTGGGACGCCCGAAGTGGGAAGCAACTCCTTGTCCTAAAAGGAAGCGAAAATCCGATTTCCTCAGTGAACTTCTCTCCTAATGGCCAACGGCTAGTTACAAGTCAAATCGACGGCATGGTTCGCTTTTGGGATGCAACAACAGGTCGATTACTGACCGAGATCAAGCATTTATCGGGATATGTAGGCATGGTTGCTTTTTCTCCTGACGGAAAGCGCGTTGTGATGGCCGGGGGAGGTGGAGCGGCAACACTTTATGACGCAGCAATAGGCAAAGAATTACTTTCTCTTGTTGGACATACGCAGTTTGTCCAATCGGTTGCTTTTTCCCCAGATGGCAAACGTATCGTAACGGGTGCCCAAGATAAAGTTGTTAAGGTTTGGGATGCGGAGACGGGACGTGAAACACTAACACTCCATGGGCACCAAGACAATTCCGATTTTTATTTCGACACTTTTGGTTTTACCCCAGACGGTAAGCGCCTCATTACAGGGTGTGGGCATGAAACGCAAATCTGGTCTTCTGAGGCCCTACGCGTTAGATAGCCTAGTGTACTATGTCAACCCTAGATTCCCCCAACCGTAGCAAGTGGCGGCAGTTTCTACGGCAAGTGCCCTTCCTCGCAGGCTTGAACGAGGCTGCTTTCGAGCAGGTGGCCAGCGCCTGTGTGCGCCGCGAGCTCCCTGCCAAGACTTCCCTCTTCTACGAAGGCGACGAGGGCTACTGCCTCTATGTCCTGGGCAAGGGCACCATCCAGATACGCAAGGAAACCGCTTCCACTCCCCTCGTGGTCGCGGAGCTGCACGCCGGGGACGTGATTGGAGAGCTGGCACTGCTTGACGGACAGCCCCGCAGTGCTACCGCGATCACCACGACGCCCTGCACCCTCTACGAGCTGAGCCGCGACCGCTTCTTGCGCTGCATCCAGGACCACCCCGAGCTCGCCCTAGCCATGGTCGCCGTACTGACACAGCGTCTCCGAGAGGCCAATGAGCAGCTCGCCCACCGCCAGATGCCCGTGGAAACAAGGCTTGTCGCACAGCTCGTGGCACGTCTCGCACTCCAGCCCGAACCGCAGATACCACCGGTCCTCCTAGGCAAGCTCACCAACGCGGAGCTGGGCCGACAGCTCAGCACGACACGCGAGACCATCAGCCGCAAGATGGACACACTCCTCCAGCAGGGGATTGTCAAACGCGATACACAGGGGCTCTGGGTGCTTCATCCACAGCAGCTACAGCGCTTCCTGAAAGAAAATGCATAGCCATAGCGTGATGTGAGTCACGCTTCTCTTCGCTAACCTCGGCCATACTGACCATCGAAAGGGATAGAGAAGTATGATCTGGCGAGCGAGCTTAGTAGCGGCGGTTTTCTTGGGGGCAAGTGCGGTACAGGCGCAAGGAGCACGGGGAGTTCTCGTGGCAAGTGCGGCTGTGGGGGCACCACGACCAGGAGCGACTGCGGAGCACATTATCCAGCTCGCCAAGCAGTTTGTGGGTGGGAAG
>NZ_JAYUPA010000430.1:0-4853 GCF_043760365.1 Armatimonas sp. | reverse complement strand
CGTCGGTCAAAACGACGAGGCGCAGCGGGCACGCTGCGGGTAAGCGCTGCACGGCGGTATCACGGGCGAGGCGCTCCAGCAGCAAGCCGGGGCGTGTCCCACGGCGCGGGTGCTTGTTGCTAGGAACCAGCTCCGTTGCCTTCACTTCCTGGAGAGGTTTTGCTCCCTGGGAGAGATTCGGCCCCCAGATGCGAACCGGCGCGGTGTCGTAGGCCCAGAGGTCCAGAGTCGCTCGTGCGCTGTCGGCGTCCCCGGCGAGCACATCGAGCTGTGTCAGCATGGTCTCCCGCCGAAGGACGGTCGAGTCGGAGCGATCCAGAGCGACGATCAGGTAGCTGGAATCCTCTCCTACACGGCGCGGGCTCTTGGTTGTCGTGTGACAACCTGCCGTAAGGAGAAGCGCCGCGAGGGCAAGTGCATAACCGTCTCTTCGTTTCATTCTGTCTCCTCGTTTCATTTGGTAAAGAGCCACCGATCCCCGAATCGCACGCTCTCTTGACCCGCTGGTGTGTTTCGTCTTGGTGCCTCGTTTTACTCCCACCAGGAGAAAGCGTTCCGATCAATCAGTAGCGGAGAGACAACGCTTGTCTCAACAACCTCAAGGGGCTGCGAGGTCTGTTTCCCACACCCGGCTAGGGCGAGGAGCTCAGCAGCGACAATCAGGGTAGAGGAGCGCGTTTTCACACCCTCCTATGCTTCGCTCTTAAGCGAATGCGTCACAATCTAAAAATATATTTTTCGTGGATCTTGACAGGATTAAGGATCGCTGATAAGATCAGTCTCGCTTCACTTCGCGGGACTCACCGCACTCGAAGCCTCTTCGGAGAAGGCTCTCTTCTCCCCTTTAACTGATTAAAACCGAACCGGGTTACCGGATCGTAAAACCAGGTTCCAGACTCTTTTAATCCCTTTGCCTTTGGGCATTGGTGTGTCTGATTATGGTTCTCAGGAAAGGCAAAAAGAAGAGGCGATGAAAAACAACACCCCCCCCACCACCCTCCAGCGGACAGGGCATAGCGTCCGCCGACAGCAGCAGCGCGGGATTACCCGTGAGCTGGTTGCCCTTGCATTGCAGTTTGGCAAGCGCTACCACGTCGGTGGTGGGCGAGTCGCCTACTACCTGGGCAGACGTCACTTTCCCCAGGGGCTCCCTGCCTCTTTAGCCGACCGCGCCGAGGGGCTGCTGGTCGTTTTGGCGGGGGATGTGCTGGTGACCGTCTACCGCAACACCGCCGGATTTCGGGCAACCCGCAAGGGCTTCCGGCGCAGAGGGCCAAGCGTGTGACCCTGATCCCACGCTGGTCCACCCCGGCAGAGAGTCTCTGCCCATCCGCTTCCGTGTGTGCACTCCTGGTGAGAGCGCACTCGGGAGCGGGTATTGATGAAAAACCAACAACCCAACCAAAACAACCAACCCGACCCGCAGCATTTCCTGGTGAGTGCTGCACTGTACGAGGCTCGCGAGCGCTGTCTCCGCCAGGCCATTGCGCGGGGCTGCCCCCAGGTGCCTGCTGAGAGTGCGGGAGATAAGGCACTTGACTACACGGAGAATGCGATTCTTCAGGGGAAGGTCCCGCCTGTGCTGCCTATTGCGGTCGCCTACTTCAGGCGCTGTTTCTGGGGTGGCAGAATCGCAGCGGGCCGGGAGTGCACGGGGTTTCTGGAACGGGAGCGGCGTCGCTATGCTCGGGGGAACGTCATTTCCCTGAATCAGAGCCCTAGTATGGATGGAGATTCGGTGCAGGATCGGGTTCCAGATCCCGCACCGGATCCCAGCCTGCTGCTGATCCGTCAGGAGCTTGCTCAGACCATCCAGGGCTGGATGGTCGCAACGGGCATGGCTCCTGCGGAACGGGACGCGCTGTCGCTGCGCCTGTTCTACGACCTGGACTGGCAGGAGGTGTTCCAGAAGACACGGGCACGTGGCAATGAGCCTAATCTGCGGCGCTGGGGAGCGCGCCAGCTCCCAAAGCTCGCGGCTGCCCTGCGCGAGAGCCACCCCGACCTCGACCCTGCTCACTCCCCGGAAACGGGGAGTTTTTCTTTTGTGTCCTACTTCCGCTCCAAGAGCGATGAGCGGGTCTGGCCCAGCCCGGTGGTGGTTTTCGCCCCTGTGCCACAGAACGCCGCGAGGGTTGCCAGACTCGCCGCTGCACGGCGCGCTTCTTCGGGGGCACCCCGCCGCCAAGTGAGCTCCATCCAGCCGACAAACCCCACACAGGTACGCTGTCTGCTGGGCCAGGCGAGGGTTTTTAGGTCAAACGCACTCACCAGCGGGGGAGCCTCTGCCAGTAGCTCCTCTGTCGGAGCGGGAACCCTTTCAGGGGCGAAGCGCTCCCAGCTCCGTCGCCAGCTTGCCAGAAAGCGCTCCGGTTCGGGGCGGGGGAGCAGCTCGTCCTGGGAGACAAAGGCGGTGGGGGTTGCGAACTCCAGGCGCAGACGATCCGGCACGGGAACCTGAGTCAGCGCCTCCCACGGTGCATAGAGCCACTCCGGCGGCGCGGCAAGCGCGCAGCGTCCCCGGCCCACCGTCGGAAGAGGAAGGTTCGGCAGGGCATTGCGCAGAGACTCCGCAAAACCATCATCGAGCAAACCCACACGTAGCGAGAGCCGTTGCCCCCGCCGTAGCTCTCCCTCATCACAAGGGGCGCTCAGCCCTTGCTCCACCGCGTAGAGCTCCAGCGGGTTCACTTGCTGTGGGGGGGTGTAGAAGCGTGAGAGCGTGTAGGGCCGACGGACATTCTTTTCCTCGGGCTGCTCGGCATGGAGCGCCTCAGAAACGGCGGGATGGTAGAACTGGCAGAGCTTGAGAAACCAGCCCTGTGCGGGAGCCTGCTTGCTGGCAAGAAACGTCGCTTCTTCCAGCTCCAGTGTCAAACGAAGGAGCGTGGGCATGGCATTACTGGTTCACCAGCGCAGAAGACAACTCCTCCCCCTGACAACTCAAAGGGGACGCAGTAACCCTGTTACTTTGCCTTGGATTCGTACCTCTTCGGTGAGAGGGATCGGGGGATAGTCCGGGTGTGCCGACTCCAGCCGATCTCCTGCGAAGCGCTTGACTACACCGCCTTGGCCGGGGAGCCAGGCCACCACGAGATCACCTGGATGGGGCGTGGCGTGCTGCTGGACAAACAGCAAGTCGCCCGCCTGGACTCCTGCTCCTTGTAGGGATTCTCCCGTGACACGCACCAGGTAGTCCGCCCCCTCCTCCGGGGGAACCACGGTGAGTGTCTCTTCGCTGTACTCCGCGCTCTCTTCCCCCCGCCCTGCCGCCACCAGGCCGCGAACGGGGATGCAGCGGGCCGTGGCGAAGTTGTTGGGCGTGGTGCTTTCTTGCACACCCTGGCTTTCCGGGCGCGGAGAGCTGGGGAGGGGCGGTGCAGGCCTGGGCGTATCTCCCAGGTTCCCCGTGTAGATCCAGTTCCCTTGATGCCACAGGCTTGTCTGTCCGGCGGGAGCCTTGCAAATCGCCTCGTGCATCGCGGTGGTGTGTGCGCTGAGCCGGTCACACTGCGAGAGGACGACCGCCTCAGGGAAGGTAGGCATCTTGGGGGAACCGAAGGCTCCTTCTCCATGGTGGGAGAGGATCAGGTGCATCAGGGCGTTGAGCAGGGTGGTTGGGAACTCCTTGATCCCAACGGCCACCTCATGAACGCGCAGTGCTCCCCCGTGGACATGCCCAATCAGGCACCCCTCCGCCGTGAACGCTCCGGCAGCGAGCCCGTGTTCCATCTCCGTGAGCTTGCCAAAGTCGTGGAGGAGCGCTCCGGTGATGAGCAGATCACGGCAGAGGTACGGATAGACTGCACAGGCAGCCTCACAGAGAGCTGCGACCTCAACGGTGTGCTGGAGCAAGCCTCCTCGGAACGCATGGTGATGCCCTCGTGCTGCGACCGCGTCGGCAAAGGCGCACTGGCTTTGTTTGTCCAAGAGCCGCTTGAGCAGCTCCGCTAGGTGTGGGTTCTGAACCGAGCGAATCAGCCGACAGAACTCCTGCCAGGCGCGGGTGTGGCCTTCGGGGCGTGGTGCCAGGAACTCCGAGAGATCCTCGGGTTGTGCGATGGACTCCACACACTCCAGGGTGATCTCTCCCACCCAGGGACTTGTGGTATCCACCTTGCCCCAGACCTGCACGATCTGTCCCGCCTTGAGCGCGGCTCGGGTACGATCGTCGGCTTGCCATACCTTAGCGATTCGGCCTTCTGGTTGGGTGCGGTCGGTGAGTGTGGCCGCAAGCTGCGGTGCCCGTGTCTCCTCGCCTCGGTCGGTAACACTACGCACGGCGAAGAGAGCGGGGCCAAAGCTCTGTCCTGGCTCCAGGTCTGCGAGGTAGGTTCCCTTATCCAGCGTGATGGGGTTGGTTGTTTTCATACCCCCTTATGCTTCTTCGCTGGAGGAATGAGTCATACTCCCCGAAGTTTTTTTGTGACCTGTGATCCTGCTGACCGGAGCCCGACAGACGGGGAAGACGACCCTCACCCGAGACCTCGCCTTTGCCCTGTAAGTCTTTCCCGGGAGCTTCTTGCTGACCGGCTCGGCAAATGTCCTAAGTGCTTCCCAAAGTCTCGGAGTCGCTGGCAGGGCGTATCGAGGTACTGACACTCTGGCAGCCCAGGTTTCTATCCGCCTGAGCGGTGCCCTCTGTCGCGACCTGTACAGGGCTCTACATTGCCCCAAAATGTAGCCGGTTTCTATCCGCCTGAGCGGTGCCCTCTGTCGCGACGACTGGATGTATGCTTGGACTCATATGTCCGGCATGTTTCTATCCGCCTGAGCGGTGCCCTCTGTCGCGACTCGCTACAGTCGCTGGTGTGGTGTTCTTTGGCTATGGGTTTCTATCCGCCTGAGCGGTG
>NZ_JAYUPA010000429.1:0-1737 GCF_043760365.1 Armatimonas sp. | reverse complement strand
TTGACGGCACACGCAACATCATGTACAACAAGCGTTCCGCGTGGGCGCTGGCGGGGATTGCGCCCAATAAAGGCCGTACCACCACACTCGCTGATATCGAAGTGGCAGTGATGACCGAGCTTCCGACCACGCGTGCCCTCCTCGCCGATCAGCTCTGGGCCGTACAGGGCGAGGGTGCGCACCGGGAGACCAAGAACCTGGTGACCGGCGAGCGGAAAAGCGCCCCTCTCAGGCCGTCGCGCTCCGAGTCGCTGGCGCACGGGTTTGCGAGCCTTGCCAAGTTCTTCCCGTCGGCCAAAGGAGTCACGGCAACTCTGGAAGAGAAGCTCATGCTGGCGGTGGCTCCCGAGGACGGCGAGAATCCCGTGGTCTTCGATGACCAGTACATGTGCACGGGCGGTCAGCTCTACGAACTCTTAGTGGGCCACGATCGGTTTATCGCGGACCTGCGCCCCGTATTCTTTGGTGTGCTGGGCCTGCCCCCCAAGCTGGTCTGCCATCCGTACGACATCTGCACGGAGCTAATCGCCCGCGAGGCAGGCGTGCTGGTCACCGACGAGCTTGGGGGGCTGCTCTCTGCGCCCCTAGACATCCGCGCCGCCGTGAGCTGGTGTGGGTACGCCAACCAAGTGCTGAAAGATCAAATCGAGTCCGTACTACAGGGGCTTCTGGAGGAACTTCGTGAGCATCGTGCGTAAGGCTGTTATCACAGCGGCGGGGCGTGGGACGCGGCAGTTTCCGGCCACCCGCTCCATTCAGAAAGAGATGTTGCCCCTGGTAGACCGTGACGGCGTGACGAAGCCAACCATCCAGATCATCATCGAGGAGTGCCTTGCCTCCGGTATCGAGGACATCTGCATTGTCGTCTCGCCAGGCGGTGCCAAGCCCTTCAAGGACCACTTCTCACGGCTCCGAGACGATGAGCGCAAGATCTTCAAGGGCAAGGAGTGGGCGCTGGCACAGGCAGACACCCTGCGGCGGATCGAGGAGCGCATCACCTATGTCGAGCAGGCGACTCCCGAGGGCTACGGTCACGCCGTCTACCAGGCGAAAGACTTCGTGGGCGACGAGCCGTTTTTACTGCTGCTCGGCGACCATGTCTATATCTCCAATAGTAAAAAACGCTGTGCCCAGCAAGTCATGGACACCTACGCCGTCACCAAGTGCGCCGTCTCCGCCGTCCAGCAGACTCCCGACGATCACCTGCATCTTTTTGGCACGGTCAAGGGCACCCGCCTCGGGCAGGGCGACCCCCCGATCTACGATGTCGAACAGATCATGGAGAAACCCTCAATTGACTTTGCCGCCGAGCACCTACAGACCCCCGGCGTGAAGCGTGGCTACTATCTTTGTTTCTTTGGGATGCATGTCTTTCCGCCAAGCTTGTTTGACTGCCTGGCACACCACATTGACAATAATATCCGCGAAAAGGGCGAGATCCAGCTCACCAGCAGCCAGGAGATGCTGCGCTCCCAGGAGCGCTATGTCGCCGTCGAGACCAGCGGCGAGCGCCTAGACATGGGCGTCCCCCTCGGCTACATCGAGACCCAGACCGCGCTGGCACTCTCCGGCATAGATCGTACCGAAGTTCTCGCGACACTGCTTCGGCAAGTTGCTAAATCAGCAGCCAAAGAGCCTTTCGGGCAGGTGTGAGCTAGGTCGCCCGTGAACCGCCCCCATGAACGGGGGCGTCATTTTATCCTCATGCTTCGGACACGAAGGCCACTTCGGGCCATA
>NZ_JAYUPA010000428.1:0-4861 GCF_043760365.1 Armatimonas sp. | reverse complement strand
CGTTCGGCGGGCAAGAATACCCTGCTTGTAATGGCCTTTGTCCTCCTCTCGCGGGTGCTAGGCGTCGTGCGGGATATGGTGATCAACCAGGTCTTTGGCCAAAACGTCACCACCGATATCTACACCGCCGCGTTTCGTATCCCCGATATTCTCCAGTACCTCGTTGCAGGTGGGGCGCTCGCCACGGTCTTTGTGCCGGTCTTCACCGAGTACTGGAACGCAGGCAAGGAGCGCGATGCCTGGAAAATCTTCGGGAGCGTCATGAGCGTCGTCGCGTGCGTTGCGCTGGGGCTCGTGATTGTGATGGAGCTTGCCGCAGCGCCGCTGGCACGCTTCATGAACCCGGGGCTCGGGCTCCAACAGCATGTCGTGGTGAGCTTCTGGGACGGCTGGCGGGTCTTGCTGCATCCGGAGAACGCGCCGGTGGAGCAGCGCCAAGCCTGGGAGCAAGTCGCGCAGCTCTCGCGGATCTTACTACCGGCACAGTGGTGTTTCTTTGTGGGGGGCCTGATGATGGGAACCCTCAATGCCCGTCACCGTTTTCTGATTCCCTCGCTGGGGCCGATTGCCTACAATGGGATGATTATTATCGGAGGGCTCAGCCAGCTTTTTGTGGCGGAGAACCAGCGCAGTATCACCGCCATGTGCTGGGGCGCTCTGGTTGGGGCGGTCGCGGGGAACTTCTTGCTACCGATCTGGGAGATCAAGCACACGGGGGGCAGGTTCTGGCTGGGCTTTGATGTCGGCCATCCGGGCGTTCGTAAAGTGGGTAAGCTCATGCTTCCCGCACTGCTCGGGCTCTCGCTCTCGCAGCTCGGTTTCTGGATCACAGGCTCGTTTGCGTCTGGGGAAGGGACACTCTCCGCGCTACGCAATGCCTATAACCTAACGCAGGCCCCGATTGGGATCTTTGCACAGGCATCGGCGATTGTGATCTTCCCGACCATCTCCGCGCTCGCCGCCGATAAAAACTGGAAAGAGTTCCGCAAGGAGATTCACTTTGGCATCCGCCGCATACTCTTCTTGACACTACCCGCCTCGCTCTTGATGGCCGCACTAGCGGAGCCCATTATCACGGCGATCTACTTTAAAGATAAGTTCACACAAGACTCAGCGGGAGTTTTCACCACTGCCAATCTTCTGGCATCGGCGATGGCGCTGCGGCTCTACTCTCTGGGGACATTTGCCTGGAGTGCGCAAGCCGTTCTGGCGCGTGGCTTCTACGCCATGCAAGACAGCAAAACCCCCGTGAAGATCACGACCTGTATGGTGTTTTTCTTCACTGCCCTCTGCGCATTTTTGCCCCGAGTCGCCGGGCTGGAGAACTACGGGCTGGCGCTGGCGCTCTCGATTGCCGGGACACTCAATATGCTGATCTTCTTCCGGACGCTCCAGAAAGACGCCGGGGGTTTGAATCTGCGCAGCTTGCTCAAGGCCTCCCTGAAGATCATGGTGGCGGCACTGGCGGCCAGCGGGATCGCGCTCCTCTTTTTGCACTTTTTCTGGCAACTGCCCGTGGAGGCCACACATAAAGCGGCACGCCTCCACGGCGTGCTCGTCACGATTCTGGCGAGCGGGGCAGCTCTCGCCATCTATGTGCTCGCCTGCCTTCTCCTACGGGTTGACGAACTCAAGAGTGTCCGCGATATGTTTCGTCGCAAGACGGCGCTAGATCCCGCTGCACCAAAGCCCCAAAATTAATTTTGCAGAGTTTATAAGATTCGGGGATTCTCAACCGTTCTAAGGGTGACGAAAGGAACTCTTGAAACAATGCAAAACCCACTTACTTCTCTTACCCACCGCGAGCGCACAGGGCTCGCGGTGGCAGTCGGTGTCCTAGCCCTCTTTGGCACGGGAAGTACTCTCTACCGCTCCCGTTCCGCCCCGCTTCAGCCCACGGTCTTTCCCCCGACACCTCCAGTGGCCTCTGTGCCACACACACCACCAGCCAGCCCGAAACTAACTCCCAAGGCCCCATCGAGTAATGTGGTTGTCTACGTCAGTGGTGCGGTACTGCGCCCGGGCGTCTACAGTCTGCCACCCGGCCAGCGGCTCTACCACGCCATCCAGAAAGCAGGCGGCTTCAAGAGTGGTGCCCAACAAGATGCCCTAAACCTAGCGGCCTACCTCCAAGATGCCGACCAGATCCATGTTCCCCTCCCCAGCACGACCTCTGCCGCGGAACCAAGCACAGCTCTCCGCCCAAGTGGGGCGCGGGTGCTCGGAAAAGTGCCGATTGTATCGTCTACCGCTCGGCCAGAGGGTGCGTCGTCCAAGTTACACAACCCAGGCGACGGCAAGATAAAACTGAGTTCGGCGACACGAGAGGATCTCCAAAAACTCCCCGGAGTTGGCCCCAGCACCGCACAGAGTATCTTAGACTACCGAAAAGAGAGCGGAGGCTTTAAGGAACTAGAGGAGCTCAAAGAAGTCCGGGGGATCGGGGAGAAAAAGTTCGCGAAAATGCAGCCGTTTCTCTCACTGTAAGTGCTCTAGCGGTGACTGTTGCGGCTACGGCTCTTCTTTCGAAAACCCAGAACCGTGAGAATTTTCTCGTCGACGCCGGGGATCAGAAAAAGCAGAACGGTGCCTGCAATCATCAGGGCACCCAGCTCCGGAGAAATGTGAACCCCACGAAAAAGTGTATGCAGGAATTTCCGAACCGTGCTGCTCGCTCCTGGAATGAGAATCAAAAATAGCAGCACCACAAAGGTCGTGACCAGAACCACCAGCACTTTGCGTTTGACGGGGGTGACGGCACTACGGCGACGGGTCCGTCGTTTCACGGCCACCATCTTTGGTGGTTCCGCGGGTGAGTTACTAGTATTGTCCTCGGCTTGACTCATATCGGCTAATTATAGCATGAATTTCCTTTTTGGCAGGGAAGCTCTTCCGTTCTGTAGAAATAATGGATGCTATGTCTGACTACACTCCCTCCTCAACACGCTATGAAAACACACCGGGCTGGTTCCGCCGCTGCGGACGCTCGGGGCTGCATCTGCCCGCCATCTCGATCGGCTGCTGGCACAACTTTGGTGATCCAGGAACCGATGCGGGCCGCCACACCGACGAGGCATCTCTGCACGAAAATGCACGCCAGATGCTCTTTACCAGCTTCGACAATGGCATCACGCACTTTGATCTCGCCAATAACTACGGCCCCTCTCCTGGGGCAGCGGAGAGCCGTGTTGGGCGCATTCTGAAAGAGGACTTCGCGGGCTATCGCGACGAGCTGATTATTTCCACTAAGGCGGGCTACCGGATGTGGCCGGGGCCGTACGGGGAGTGGGGAAGTCGCAAGTACCTCCTGGCAAGCCTAGATGCCAGCCTGAAGCGCCTCCAGCTCGACTATGTGGATATCTTCTACTCCCACCGCCCCGATCCAAACACGCCACTTGAGGAAACAATGGGCGCGCTGGACTCCGCTGTGCGCTCCGGCAAGGCGCTCTACGCTGCGATCTCCAACTACTCCGCCGAACAAACTCGCCTCGCCCGCGCTATCTGTCAGGCCAATGGCTTTGTCCAGCCCATCCTGCACCAGCCAAGCTACTCGCTGATCAACCGCTGGATCGAGAACGGCCTCACCAACGCCTGCGGCGAGCACGGGATCGGCATGATCGCCTTCTGCCCGCTGGCACAGGGTTTACTAACAAATAAATACCTCGGAGGCACCATCCCCGAGGACTCCCGCGCTAAGCAGCCCTCGGGCTTTTTGAAAGAGTCCGCAGTCACTCCCGAGATGGTCGAGAAGCTGAACAAGCTCAACACCATTGCGGGGGATCGTGGCCAGAGCCTGGCACAGATGTCACTCTCGTGGGTACTGCGCGACTCCCGGATGACCTCGGCCTTGATCGGAGCAAGCCGCCCGGAGCAGATTCTGGAAAACGTTAAAGCGGCAGAAAAAACCAGGTTCGCCGACGATGAAATCGCGGCTATCGAGGCCGCGCTCAAGTAGCATAAAAAACGAAAAACCGGGGGAGACTGCCCTCCCCCGGTTTTTCGTGGGCCGCGCACTGCATCCCCGTTTCGCGTGTTATACTGGTCGCTGCTATGCCTACTCTGTTCCGCGTCGGCCACGGCTACGATGTTCATGCTTTTGCCGAGGGCCGCCCTCTCTGGCTGGGCGGTGTCCTCTTCCCTAACTCCCCGGTTGGGCTGCTCGGTCACTCGGATGCCGATGTGCTGCTCCACGCCCTCTGCGATGCGCTTCTGGGCGCTGCCGGGCTTGGGGACATCGGAAAATATTTCCCGCCATCGGATGCTCAGCACAAAGATCGCCCCAGCATTGAGTTTGTCTCAGAAGTCTGCTCTCTACTCACGACTCGCGGCTGGCGTATAGGCAACGTAGACATGACGGTGCTCGCGGAGTTTCCCAAGATCGGCCCGCGCACCGACGAGATGAAAATCGTGCTCGCCAACGCGCTTGCAATCTCTCCCGATGCCATTGGAATCAAGGCCACCACCAACGAGGGGCTGGGCTTTGTCGGGCGGGGTGAGGGAATCTGTGCTCATGCCGTCGCGCTAATTTACCGGGAGGAATAAGCCTCGTTGCTGCCGAAGATTAGGGGCGGAGGTTTATTACTATGCAAGTTCAGGTACGCGGCAAAGGAGTCGTGATTACTGATGCCCTGCGAGACTACGCAGACAAACGAGTCAACAAGCTTTCCAAGCACTTTGCGACTCTCCAGGCTGCCACGGTCACACAGAGTATTCAAGGAAAAGTACACCGGGTAGAGGTTCAGCTCGAAGGCGATGGCATCTTGCTGCGAGGCGAAGATCGCGCCGAGGATATGTATGTCGCGATAGATCATGTGGTGGACAAGCTGGAGCGCCGAATGTCCAAGTACAAGGAGCGGCACAA
>NZ_JAYUPA010000427.1:0-14544 GCF_043760365.1 Armatimonas sp. | reverse complement strand
TCGGCGAGGACTTCGAGAAACTCTGCCCTAAACCCCTCGTCGGAGCCAAGCGTAGAGCCGCCGAAGATGCCAAGCACCAAATGAGCCTTTTTGAGATGTGAGAACTCCCCTCGAAAATCCTAGGTATACTGCGTGCGTGAACTTAAACGCTTGTTGTGAATTGGTGTGTTTGACACGAGGGATTAAAATCCCTCGCTGCGGGTCGGCTCCGCCGATGTCCTTCGGACAAGAGAAGGGAACGGGCGGACAAGAGAACGCGTTTGCCTGCCTCATTCGTCCGTTTTGCTTTCAGTTTTCCCGTCCGGAGGACGCGCCGAAGGCGTTTGTAGCGAGGGATTTTAATCCCTCGAAAGGTGACGGCGCAGCGAAAACGTAATTCACAACAAGCGTTTAAGTCTCAACGAAGAGAAAGACGAGTAGGAGGATAGCGTCATGGATGTTGTGGTTGGTATAGGACTTGGTTTTTTCGGATGGCTGCTGGTGCGCTGCGTTCTGAGCGGTTTTTACACCGTGGATCAGAACCAGCGTGCCGTGAAGACCGTGTTCGGGCGGGCGCAGCGTTTGGGGGAACTAACAACCCTCGATGATCCGATTGCGGAGTCACTGACGGGCGACCAGCGAGAGCGCTACGTTTACCCCCAGGTTCGGGTGATTCCACCGGGGGGGCCGTACTTCAAGTGGCCTTGGGAGAGGATCTACAAAGTTTCCGTGGCGACGGAGACAGTGAACATGGCCTACGATCCGCAGAATCCCTCGGCCAACCATGAGGGCACGTTCCTGGAGGCAGTCACCAAGGATCAGCTCAATACGGGGCTGACGGGCCAGATTCGCTACCAGGTCTCGGAGCGCAATCTCTACGCCTATCTCTTTGGGGTGCGCCATCCTTTTGCGCACATCATGGGCTACTTTGTCTCGATTCTGCGTGAGCGCATCGCCACGTTTGAGGCTCCGGGCGTTGCCGGGGACGACGAGACGCTGGCTGCAACGTCGGTCGAGGGCATCTCCATCAACGACCTGCGAAAAAACCTGCGCGATCTCAACGAGCACATGGACAAGGAGTGTCACAGCTCGGCGGCACGCTATGGGATGGTCCTGGAGGCATCGCTGATCACTGGTATTGACCCCCCCGCCGAGGTGGAGTCCGCGCTGGCAGCGATCAACACGGCGCACAACCATGTTTCTTCGGACATCAGTCTGGCGACAGCGGCAGCAGACCAGCGCATCGTGGAGTCTCGTCGCGCTGTGGAGATCGAGACGCTCAAAGCGGAAGCGGAAGTCGAGCCGTTGCGGCGGCTGACCGCACAGCTCACGGAGCTACAGTCCACCGGTCGGCCCGCGATGCTGGCCTATGTTCGCAATGCCAAGCTGGCACTCTTTAGCAATGCCCGACGAGTGATCACGGAGGTGAAGTCATGACTCTTGTCTATGCGCTGGTTACGTTTTTCGCTCTGCTGATCGGCAGCCCGATTCTGCTCGGGCTGGTGCGGTTCTGGGGAGTCTACACGGTGGTGCAGGAGCGCCGTTGCCATGTCTATGTGCTCTTTGGTCAGGTGATTGGGATCATTGATGAGCCGGGCTTTTGCTTTCTCTTGCCACGTCTCGGCTGGCGTACGTTCTTAATCGGAGGCTTTGGTAAGTGCCATGTGATTGATATGCGGCTCGATCAGGAGTATCTCCGAAGCGCTCCGGTGAACTCCGAAGAAGGCGCTCCGATGGGAATCGGGATCTGGTACGAGATGTACATTAGCGATCCTGTCGCCTATCTCTTCAAGAACTCGGACCCGCGTGGTTCCCTCTCCGCCAATGTGAGCAACTCCACCGTCCGCTGTCTGAGTAATTTGCCGCTTGCCCGGATGCTGATTGACCGTCACAGCATGAGCAAGACCGTCCGCGATGAAGTGACCCCGAAATCCCACGAGTGGGGCTATAAACTAGGCTCGATCTACATCCGGAAAGTTCACTTTCGCGACCCGGAGATGATCCGTCAGATTGAGAGCAAGGTCGTCAACAGACTGCGGCAAGTCACGGCGGCGATCAAGCAAGACGGTGTGAACCAGGTGAGCATCATCACCAGCACCGCCGAGCGCCAAGCCGCTGTTGAGTTTGGAAAGGCCGCCGCCGTCCGCCCCGCGATTGTGGGAGAGGCTATGGCAGAGATCAGCCGTGACCCTGAGATTTCCTCGGCGCTCTTTGAGCTTCTGGAGACCCAGCGTATCGTGGAGAGCGGCGCGAACCTCACCCTGATTCAGGGGCAGGGCAAGGGAAATAGTGGCGATCTCATGGCGGGCTTTCTTGCCTCCATGCCCTCAAGCGAGGTGCAAGCCGCTCCCGCCAAACCGCCCGTCAAGCGCTAGAGGCTACATGTCGTCGAGGAAGCGGAGCTGCTCGCGGTACGCACGTAGCGCGGGGAGGTCGAGGGAAGCGGAGAGGGTACCTTCTTCGCTTCCCGCATCGGCGAGAATCTCACCGTGCCAGTCCACAAGCATCGTCCTGCCAGGAAACGTAAAGTACGGGTCGGTGCCACAGCGGTTGACTCCTAAAACATAGGCTTGGTTTTCAATGGCACGCGCTTGGAGTAGCCGTACCCAATGGTGGGCTCGGGCCAGGGGCCAGCTTGCGATCACGACATATAGCTCAGGTTTCCAGCGTCGTGCCGCCTCGCGAAACAGCTCAGGAAAGCGCAGGTCATAACAAATGAAAGGACAGAAAGAAGGAAGCGGCGCGAGGTCCCAGCCTTCCATCTGGATCAGCTCCGGTTCCTTACCTGGGGTATAGATCTCCCCGCCAGAAACAAACGGGCGCTGCTTGCGGTAACTGCCCCACGGGGTCGCGTAGGGGCCAAAGGTAAGGGCGCAATTATAGATCTCCTCTCCGATCCGCAGGGCTGCACCGCCGACAAGAGCGATGTCATACTGGTGGGCAAGACGAGCAAGAAAGGCATCCGTGGGGCCGTCTTCAGGCTCGCTGGCTTCCGGGGCCATCGAGAACCCCGTGGCGAACATCTCGGGAAGCACGACAAGCGTGTTGGGCTCCGGGCTGGCTTCGGCGATCATTCGCGCCACTTTGGCGAAGTTGGCCTCACGATCTTCCCAGGTAATATCAAGTTGTAAGGCTAAAATCTTCATGCTTTTGTTTCCCCATTCGCGGAGTCGGAGGGGGTCGGCGGTGGTGCCGCCGGGGGGAGGTCAACATCGTAGGCACCACCGTGTTTGATGTGGTCGAACTGGTCATCGGGGATGACTTTGATGTTGGTGTGGAGCGCTTTGTTCTCGAAGAAACTGCGGCTGCGCTCTGGGATCTCGATGCCGTCCCAGTCGGCAAACCAGCCGCACCAGTGGATCATGGCGATCATCGGGCGAGGCTGTGCAGTGCGATTGGGCATCCCCGCGTGCCAGAGTCGAATATCACGGAGCACAACGGAGCCACGTCTCACTGTGGGCTGGATCGGTGGGGCTTTCTCACGCCAGAGGGCTAGGTGCTCGTCGGCGACCCGCGCGGAGCCGTCGCCCTGCCAGTACGTGGTGTCGTGGTGCGTGCCTGGCCAGAGCTGCGTCGCGCCGTTCTCAGGCCCCATATCCACAACCGGCACATTGATCACCATTCCAAAGGTTGGAGTCGCGTGCTCCAGCCCTTGCCAGAGCTGCGCGACATCGGGGTGAACCGGCTGGTAGTGCTCGCCTGGGAGCGCTGTATTGCCGGAGTAGAAGTTGTTTTTCACGCCCGGCCCCAGAATCGCCTTTGTCACCTCGATAATCTTCGGGTTGAAGAACACATCCTCAAAGAGATAGGGGGCAAACGGTGGGGGAGTCTGCTGGATATTGCCCTTGTTGAAGTTAAAGGGCACGTCCGGACGCTTCAAGATCGCGTCCACATCGGCCAGCATCTTTTCGCAAAGAATTTCGCAGTGTGCAGGGTCTATCACATCCTCTAGGACGATAAATCCGTCACGGTTAAATGCTTCAATAAGTGTTTTCATCGTCGTAGTATATGCGAAATTGCTTGTGCTAGCCGGGTATGCGCCTCGGCATTCAAGTGGATGCCATCGAGCGGGCTGGTAGCGATTACGGAGCCCGCGTTCAGAAACTCCCAGCCATTGGCCTCGGCCACTTCAAGATAGAGCGGGGCGAGCGCACGGGAAAAGCTCACGGCGCGCTCTTCCTCGAACTCGATGTAGGAGATTGGGGGGCGCAGCGGCGGCGGGGCGATGAGCAGCACTTTTGCGCCTGCATCGCGGCCCATCCGACCAATCGCCTCCACGGCATCTGCAGCGGCATCGGGCTGGTGGCGGAACCGCGACTTGGCATCGTTGGTTCCCAGCATCACGATCAGCCGCTCAAAAGGCCGGTGCGTGTCACAGACCATGGGGAAAGTTGCTTTGCCGTTGCGCATCGGGACAAGAGCGTCGTCGAAGCCCGTCGTGCGATTGGACAAACCCTCTTCCAGCACCCGCCAGCCCTCGCCCAGCAGGCACTGCAACACGCCCGTCCAGCGCGTCTGATCATCGAAGCGCGAGATGTCCTTCGGGTTTGCGCCCCACGTGTTGGAGTCGCCGTAGCAAAGTAGAGACTTCATGAGGGAATTGTACCCCCCGATCTGGTGGGCGAGCGGTATAATCGGACATGTCTAAAACATTAACGCGCCGTGGGTTTACGACCCTGACCACCGGGTTGCTTCTCGGCTCCACGACCGAGGCGTTTGCTTCTGTGCAGGCCACACAGTTGCCCTCCGGCCCGACGGAGGCTCCGTTTGAGCGGGACTATCCCGCGCCAGGCTTTAAGCTAGCGTGGAAAAAGGCACAGATTAACCGTCAGCTTGCACAGGATTTTATTATCTACGCGCACTCTGACTTGGAGCTGGTCAAGAAGCTCCTAGACAAAGAGCCGGGGCTCATCAACGCCTCGATAGATTGGGGCGCGGGGGACTGGGAAACCGGGCTGGGGGGCGCATCGCACATGGGCCGCCGAGACATTGTCGAGTTTCTTTTGGAGCGCGGGGCGCGCATGGACTTGTTCTGCGCCGCAATGATGGGCCAGTTGGAGGCGGTGAAGGCGTTTCTCGCGCTCCAGCCCAAGCTGATTGATGCCAAAGGCCCACACGGTTTCACCCTGCACTTTCATGCGCAGGTGGGGGCCAAGAACTCTGAGAGTGTTCTGGAGTATCTTCAGACGGTCAAGAAAATCGAGCTCAAGCCCAACCCGTTTCTGAAGAGATAGGCGACGCTAATCTAGCTTGCGACCGGCTGCCAGACGAATGGCGGCAATGCGTTCTGAGGTGACGGCTTCCTCAAAGGAGCGGAAGCCTGCGAGCTGAAAGCCGTGCTTCTTCGCGAGCCGCCACATCTCCTCCGCCTGCGCGACACTGACGGTTTTTCCCAGAGTGAAGCTCTCATAGCGGCCCTCAAGGGCCAGCATCATGGTCTCGGACATGCAGGCGTAGGCAGTGCCGGGGGGGAAACCAAAGGAGAACGGGACACCGGGGCGATCCACACCTTTTTTAGTGGTCTTTGTGGCGGTGAGCTCTCCGGGCACAGCGACGCAGCCGCCCTCGATCACCAGGACATCGTTGCGCTCTTTGGCGACACGGGTGCTCACATCGCGCGGGCGGGCAACATCACAGACAACCGCCCCACGTTTTAGATGGCGTGGCTCAATAATCGCATCGGCGGCGCTCGTGACCGTGACAATCACGTCGGCATCACGCAGGCCCTCTTCCACGGAGGCGGTGATGGTCACCGGCTTGCCCCCGCGCTCACGAACTTCCTGCGCGACAGGCTCCAGGCGCGCCAAATCCCTCCCGACAAGGGTCATTTGCCCAGCGTAGGGAGCCAGCAGCAAAGCGCTGGTGTGCCCGATACTGCCACTGGCACCGACGATGGCAACATTTGCGGACGAAAAAGGCGTCCCCATGAGCTCCGCTCCCCGCATGGCACCCTCGACGGCTGTGGCGACCGTGTAGGAGTTGCCCGTCGTGACCGCAAGCTTAGTGCGCGTCGCCAGCGTGATTCCCCCATCGCCCGCCACACTCGTTAGAGCACCCAGCCCGATAATTTTTGCGCCCAGCCCCTCGGCGAGCTCGCAACACGCCTGAAGCTTGTCATAGACCCGCTCGGCAGGAAGCGTCAGTAGCTGGTGGGGCGTGAGGGTGCAGACGATGAACCAGCCCTCCGCCACAGCACCCGTGGCAGAGCGAATGCCCGTCAGGTGCGCCACGGGGCGGGGAGGGAGCTGGCGCAGGAGAGTGGCCAGCAGTGGCTCCGGCAGGTGCTTTGCCAGCGGAGACATGCGGCTCATGTCCTTGCGGATATCTATGGGGTGAATGATGAAAGCAAATCGCTCCATGGCCACTATTCTACCTGAACTTGCCCCGCGCTATTTTTGTTGCTGCGCCTGAACGCCTTGTGAGGTGATTTTGAAGACGGTGCCCACAGAGTCGCGTGCTCTGACTAGGGCAATAAAGTTACCGCCCGCTTGTGTCAGAATAACATTCGGGCCGGCGATGGCGCTCTTGCCTGTGCTCTGAGGCTCAGCGGAGAGACCGAACATTTCCAGCGGGAGTGGCTGGCCCGTAGGAAGGTTCGAAGCTCCTGAGAGTGCCTTGTGAATATCCAGACAAACCCTGCGGCAGGCGTCGCGTCGCTGATTATCTGTTGTCAGAAGAGTGCCACTGCCCATGATGCCAAGCTGGCCGAGCAGAGTGTCCAGCGGCCACCAAGCGACACGCTCAAGCCCCACCAGGAAACCCGGTTTGGCCGCGTAGCGCGCTAGAGCCGACGGGCTACCAGGGGAGAGACCCCGGCGGACATCGAAGGCAAACCCTCCATTTTTCTGGGCCGTTTTGTCGCTGCCGGGAACCACAAAGCGGGTCGCCAGGTCAGCGGAACCATAGACGAGCGCCGAACCGGATGTGAGCTCAAAGTGGCGCAGACGGCGTCCGTTACGGAAGGCATCACTCTGGCTCAGCCGGAGCTGGCTCTGCGGGCTGAGCTGGACGACACTCCCATCGGGGAAGACGACAGTGACCGTACCCGTTCCATCCGTAACCAGCGTGTCGCCTAGAGAGTAGGACTGCCCCACGAAGCTGGGGGCTGGGGCGCTCTTGCCGCGGGCGGTCTGGAGGGTGGCACCGCCCGTGACGGCCACGACCGAGGCAAATCCGTGGGAGACATCGCGCCGTGCCCCATCCAGTAAGAGAATACTCAGTACGAGTAGCCCGACGACTTTACCAAGCTGCCCGAGATAGTCACGGGCGGCTTGGCGACACCAGCCACTCAGGCGGTTGCGCCAGTGCTGTTCTTCATAGCGGGCCGCATCTTGCAACAGACTCATTCCGAATTTCCTTTTTATATTGTCTGACAGTTTAGTATGGCCTGTACTTCAAAGGGTTGCAAACTTGTGAAAAAAAATGGACTTTCTTAGGGATAGTCTTGCTATTTTGGGGGGAAAGACCTACAATGTGCATTGCGGTTTTTGTGTCCGCGTTTTTATAAACCCATGCCGCATACTGAAAATGAGCCGGTCTATGTGATCAGTGTCGCCGCGAGGCTTGCAAGTTTACCTTGCTGGGTCTTGCGCGTGCTCGATCAGGAGGGAATCGTTGTTCCCTGCCGCACAGACTCAAACAGACGGCTTTACTCGGATGCAGATATTCGTACCCTGGCGCATGTGCGCCACCTGACGGAAGAGCGCCAAGTCAATATCGCTGGTGTCAAAGTGATCTTGGAACTCGAACGGGCACACGCAGAAAGTAAGCAACAACATGATCTACCCCTCCCCCGACAAGATTGATAAGCAGGTTGAAAGTAAGTACGCTCTGGTGATTCTTGCCGCTAAGCGCGCCAAGCAGATCAAAGAGGGGAGCCGTCCACGCCTGCCCACCGACTCCACCAATCCACTCACTATTGCCCTGGAAGAGATTGCAGAGGGAAAGGTACAGTTCAAGTTCGACGAGCAGTCCCTGGCGGGCCGTGAGGCGATCGCGGATCAAGAAGCCGTTGTGGGCGCACGCGATATCGAGGTAGACATGGATCCGCTGGCGCTACCCGACGACGAGCTGGCACGTGCCGCCGCCGCCCTGGGCGCCGAGCTCGACGACTCGCAGTTTGGTGACGATGAAGAGGGCAGCGACATGCTGGTAGATGAGGAGCCCGAAGAGGAAGACCCGCTAATCATGCCCGATGACGACTCCGAGGGGACGGATATCTAGGCTCGGGGAGTAACGGTACACACAACGATGGGCCGTATCGTCGGGATTGACCTTGGCACCACGAACTCCGTGGTGGCGATTTTGGAGGCGGGTAAGCCGGCCGTGATAACTCTCGCGGAAGGCTCCCGTCTCTGTCCGTCCGTGGTCGGCTTCACCCGCGATGGAGAGCGGCTCGTGGGGCAGATCGCGAAGCGCCAAGCGGTCACGAACCCGGAGAAGACTTTTGCTTCCATGAAGCGCTACATGGGCTCGGACCACCGGGTCTATGTGGAGGATCGGGCCTACTCTGTCCCTGAAATCAGTGCTATGGTTCTGCTGAAACTCAAACAAGATGCGGAAGCCTACTTAGGCGAGTCCATAGACCGTGCCGTGATAACCGTTCCCGCCTACTTCAATGATGGGCAGCGCCAAGCTACCAAAGATGCCGGACAGATCGCTGGGCTTGAGGTGCTGCGCATTGTCAATGAGCCCACCGCCGCCGCCCTAGCCTATGGCCTGGATCAAGACGAGCCACAGACCATTTTAGTCTGGGATCTGGGAGGCGGCACCTTCGATGTCTCGATTCTCGAGATCGCTGAGGGTGTTTTCAATGTCAAGGCCACTTGTGGAGATACCCGGCTGGGGGGCGACGACTGGGACGATGTGATTCTCGCTTGGCTGGCCGACGAATTCCAGCAAAAGCATGGAGTTGACCTGCGCCTGGATCGGGTTGCCCACCAGCGTCTGAAAGAAGGGGTAGAGAAAGCCAAGGTTGAGCTCTCTGCAATGCTCAGTACAACCATCAGCCTGCCCTTTATTGCTCAAAAAGGCAATGACCCGCTTAACCTGGAGCAGACTCTCAACCGCACTCAGTTTGAGCAACTGACAGAGGCGCTCCGTGACCGAATGCGTGATCCCACCTACCAGGCGCTCAACGACGCTTGCCTTGCTCCCAACCAGCTCGATAAGATTGTCCTCGTTGGGGGGGCCACCCGGATGCCCGCCATTCAGGATATGGTACGCGAGATCTTTCATCGCGATCCTTTTAAGGGTATAAATCCCGATGAAGCCGTGGCTGCCGGAGCTGCGATTCAGGCCGGAATGCTAGCGGGCGAGCTCACGCGCCTGATGCTGCTGGATGTCACACCGCTCTCGCTCGGGATCGAGACTCTGGGGGGAGTAATGACCCGTCTGATTGTGCGCAATACGACGCTTCCCACGAGCCAGACCGAGACTTTTACCACCGCATCCGAGGGCCAGAGCGCCGTCGAGATTCATGTCCTTCAAGGAGAGCGTGAGATGGCGGCGGACAATAAAAGCCTGGGTAAGTTTTTGCTGACCGGCATTCGGCCCGCTCCCCGTGGCGTTCCCAAGATCAAGGTACTCTTCGATATTGATGCCAATGGAATCCTCCATGCCTCGGCAAAAGACCAGGCGACAGGCTGCGTGCAGCAGATCGTCGTGACGGCGGCATCGGGGCTTTCCTCCGAGGAAGTGGAGCAGATGGTCACCGAGGCCGCTGCCTTTGCCAAGAGTGATCAGCTGCGGCGCGTGCGGGAAGAGGCTCGAAACTTGGCGGACTCTACCCTCTACCATGCCCAAAAACAGCTCCCGAGTGCCGAATCTGTTCCTGTGAGCGCACGACCTCTGTGGGAGTCTGCCCTGCGTGCGATAGATGCTCTGCAAGTGGTATTGCTTGGGGAGGATGCGCAGGTACTGATGATGCGCACGCAGCTTCTCAACGATGCGATGTATGCCCTCGCGGGGGCGCTCAACGTGACCGACAACGTAACAGAGACGGAGCCGATCGTTCCCGTTCTGCCGATTCAAATAGAAATAAGTTCCCTGACAGGAGATACCGATACCGATGCCGACTGAGAGCAAGCGTGACTACTATGAGGTGCTGAGTGTAGAGCGCAGTGCCAATGTTGATGAAATTAAGAAAGCTTACCGCCAGCTTGCCCGAAAATGGCACCCCGATGTGAACCAGGGCGATGCCAGCGCCGAGGAAAAGTTCAAGGAAGTGGCGGAGGCCTACGAGGTTCTCTCCGATGCCCAGAAACGGGGGGCCTACGACCGCTTCGGCCATGCAGCGAGCTCGGGCGGTGGCCCCGGTGGTGGCTTTGGCGGTTTCGATGGCTTCGGTGGCGGGAGCGGCGGAGGGCTTGATGATATCCTCAACGTCTTTTTTGGGGGCGGTGGCGGGGGGCGAAGGCCGGGCCCACAGCGCGGTGATGACCTGCGCTACGACATTGAAATTACGCTGGAGGAGGCGCTCAAGGGCAGCGAGAAAACCATTACGATCCCACGGACTGAGAACTGTGATATCTGCGGTGGCAATGGCGCGGCTCCGGGCACCAAGCCCGATACCTGTGTGCAGTGTGGAGGTGTTGGCACGACACGTCAGGTGCAGCAGACCATTCTAGGTACGGTTCAGACCAGTGTGACCTGTCCCCGGTGTTCCGGACGTGGGCAGGTGGTCAAGAGCCCGTGTGGTGGCTGTGTGGGGCGTGGGAAAGTTCGTAAGACCCGTGAACTCAAAGTGCCCGTTCCTTCCGGCGTAGACGATGGCATGCAGATGCCGATCCGTGGCGAGGGCGAGGCGGGCACCCTCAATGGCCCTCCCGGCGACCTTTATGTCTTCTTCTCGGTAAAAGAGCATGAGCACTTCGAGCGCGATGGAATTGACCTCTATATTTCCCAGCCGCTCACGTTTGTTCAGGCAACACTAGGCGATACGATCTCGGTTACCACACTGGCGGGCGAAGTCGTGACGCTGAACATCCCCGAGGGGACCCAAAACGGGACACGCTTCAAGCTACGTGGGCACGGAATGCCTAATATCCGTCAGCGCAGTCAGAAAGGCGACCTAACCGTGGTAATCGCGGTTCAGGTACCCACCAAGCTCAATGAGGATCAAAAGAAAGCTCTGAGAAGCTTTGCAGAGCTACGCGGGGAAGTCGCCGGTCAAACGCCGGATCACCATGAAAGTGGCAAGGGCCTCTGGGAACGCATTAAGCACGCCGTTAAAGGGGATTAAATCGCCGCCTCATGGAAACCGGCGTCTGCAATGGACTGCGTACCGCAAAGCCCGTGCCGGGCTACCGAGTTTTCAGCCCGGCACGGGCTTTGCGGCTGAGGAACGAAGCCACTGCAGACGCCTCATTCCATGAGGCGGCACTCTAGGTTTCGAAGACGCCGGTCTTGCCGAACATCGAGTCGAGGTCATCGCGGGAGATTTGGATCTCGCGGGGCTTGGCCCCATCGAGCGAGCCGACAATACCGCGCTGCTCCATCAAGTCCACTAATCGGGCGGCGCGGGTGTAGCCGATCTTGAAGCGGCGCTGGAGCATGGATGTGCTGGCACTGCCGCCGCTCACCACTAAGCGAACGGCACTCTCAAAGAGATCGTCGTCGTTCTCGCCATCGCCCGAGTCATCATCGCCGGTGGCCAGGGAGAGGGTGGAGGGCAGCACATCGAAGCTGGGGGTGCCCTGGGCCTTGAGGTAGTTCACAAGGGCTTCCGTGTCGTGCTCGCTGACATAGCAGCCCTGGATGCGGTAGGGCTTGCCCGCGTCTATCGGCATAAAGAGCATGTCGCCACGCCCAATGAGTCTGTCCGCGCCCGTCTGGTCGAGGATCGTGCGGGAGTCCACGGCGGAGTTCATGGCAAAGGCAATCCGGCTGGAGATATTAGCCTTGATCGTGCCGGTGATCACATTGACGGACGGCCGCTGCGTGGCGATCACCAGGTGAATCCCCGTGGCGCGGGCAAGCTGGGCGATGCGGCAGATGCTCGTCTCAATCTCGGGGCCGCTGGTCATCATCAGATCCGCCAGCTCATCTACAATAATCACCCAGTAGGGAATGCGCTCCGCCTCCTCTACTTTTGCATTGAAACCCTCAATATTGCGCGTCCCAAGCTTCGCAAATTTATCGTAGCGGGTCTCCATCTCGCGCAAGGCTTGCTTAAATAGCGACGGTGCCTGTTTCACATTGGTGATGACCGGTGACGCGAGGTGCGGAATGCCCTCGTAGAGCGAGAGCTCCACTTTTTTGGGGTCTATCATCAGAAGCTTCAGCTCGCGCGGGGAGTTGCGGTACAGCAGCGACGTGATCAGTGCATTGAGTCCGACGGACTTGCCCGAGCCGGTGGAGCCCGCGATCAGCAGGTGGGGCATCTTGGCCAGATCCGCCACTTTCACTGCGCCCGTCACATCGCGGCCCAGTACAAACGTGAGCTTGCCCGGCGCGTTGAGAAACTCCGGGGATTCGAGACACTCTCGGATACTCACGGCGCGTGGCTTCGCATTGGGTACCTCTAGCCCGATGGCACTCTTGCCGGGGATGGGCGCTTCGACACGCACATCAATGGCGGCCAGTGCCATGGCAATATTATCCGCCAGCGAGACAATCTTGCTGACTTTAATGCCTCGCTCCAGCGCGATCTCGTAGCGGGTGATGGTCGGGCCATACGCCACATCGGCCACATCGGCCCCAATCCCGAAGTCTTCGAGTGTCTGCAAGATAATCTGGCGGCGCTCCTCGCTCTCTCCATCGGCCACATTGGCGGGAGCGGGCGGCGAGGGGGCCATGAGCCCGGTGCTGGGCAGAACAAAAGCGAACTTGGTTTTGGAAGCTGTCGGCGAGGGACGCACGGCGATGGGGGGGATAGCAATGGGGGGGACAACGGGCGCGGTCTGCTCTTCGTCGTCCTCAATTCCCCCGTCGGACGGGAGCTGGGGAGCTTTCTCCTTACGAAAAGAGAACAGCGCGGGTTGGGGGCCTTTTGCAGGCACTTCCCGAGTGGCTTCGTTCACATCGAGGTCATCGTCGAGCGGCTCCGGCGTGGTGCGCTTGAAGACACTAGGTGGCGGCTTCACCAGAGGTTTGCGCTCCACAGGGGCATTTTTCTTACGAGCCTTGTCCACGGCCTCTTTTGCCTGCGCCGTGGCCGCATCTTTGCCCTTGCCTGTCCACTCGGCGATAAAGCGCTCAATCGGCCCCAGCAGCGAGGGCAGCGGCACATCCACCAGGTAGAGAATTCCGATCCCGGTCAGCGCGAGTAGGATCACATGCGCCCCGAAGACGCCTACCAGCATGCGCAAGAGCCACGAGACTCCGCCGCCGATGTAGCCGCCCCCATTGACCAGGTTGTCGGTCACGAAGTGATAGGCGAGCTTCATCCCCCCGACATGCCCCAGGTGCCACCAGGCGATAAAGATCAAGTAGAGTGCCGCGAGTGCGCCCATGTTATCTATCGAGCGGCTCTTGCCAATAGCGAGCATCCCGCCCAGTGCGAGCAAGACAAAGGGAAAGACCCAGGCCCCGATCCCCGAGAGTAAGTAAAACCCGTGGACGACCGTGCGCCCCAGAAAGTTATCTCCGGAGTTGGTTCCCGCTCCAAACAGCGTTGCTAGCAAGATCAGCCCCAGGGCACAGAGCGCGATCCCCCAGGTGTCGTAGGCGAAGCGTGTGTTCGTCCGCGTCCGGCGTGGCGCGGTATTGCGCGGCGGCCTGGGTTTGCGCGGTGTGTTCGAGCCACGCGGTGTGGTCTGAGTCGTAGCCATCTGCTGGGTATTTTACCAGCAATAGCTTGCGAAGTCTCTCGACAGTGCCAGAACCTACCACGGTTATTGCTAGCCGCCTTTTCACGTGATAAACTGCGAAGGTTTCGTAAGTGTCTGGCGCGGCAGTAGTCGCGCCTTTTTAACGCCACACTCTGGTCAAATCTCGGTCCCAAAAGGGCGGATCAGAGGAGGAGAAACCGAGAAGGAACTAGAGAACCTATGGCCACTATTGCCATGAAAGACCTGCTTGAGGCAGGCGTCCACTTCGGTCACCAGACCCGTCGCTGGAACCCCAAGATGAAGCGCTACATCTACGGAAGCCGCAATGGGATCTATATTATTGACCTGCACCAGAGCCTAAAGCTCTTTGATGATGCCCAGAAGTTCATCCAGGACATTGTCTCCGATGGCGGCACCATTCTGTTTGTTGGCACCAAGAAGCAAGCCTCCGATGCCGTACAAGAAGCCGCCGTGCGCTCTCGCCAGTACTTCGTGAATCAGCGCTGGCTGGGCGGTATGCTCACCAACTTCACCACGATTCAGAAGCGAATCGCACGCCTGCGCCAGCTTAAGGAGATGACCGACGACGGCACGCTCCTGCGCCTCACCAAGAAAGAGGCCGCACTGCTGACGGAAGAGTACGAGAAGCTTGAGCGCTACTTAGGTGGTATCAAGGACATGCCCCGCATTCCTTCCTGCCTCTTTATTGTGGACCTGAAAAAAGAGCATATCGCGGTTCAGGAAGCCAAGGCGCTTGGTATTCCGATTGTTGCGATCGTGGATACGAACTGCG
>NZ_JAYUPA010000426.1:0-1739 GCF_043760365.1 Armatimonas sp. | reverse complement strand
AACCTCGCGGAGATGGGGCTGTTTGTGGCGATTTTGTTCGTGGGCTACATTTATATCTGGCGTCGCGGCGCCTTCGAGTGGGGCTAGGAAGTTAGAGTTACTATGAGCCAGGAAACTGACCAGCCGTTTTTGACGGCATCACTGAACAAGATGGTGAACTGGGGGCGCAAGAACTCACTCTGGCCCGCGACTTTTGGGCTCGCGTGCTGTGCTATCGAGATGATGGCCTCCACCGACAGCCGCTTTGATCTCTCCCGCTTCGGCTCCGAGGCGTTTCGTGCCTCGCCGCGTCAGGCAGACTTAATGATTGTCAGCGGGCGTGTCTGCAAAAAAATGGCTCCCGTCTTGCGCCAGGTCTACGACCAGATGCCCGATCCCAAGTGGGTGATCGCGATGGGGGATTGTGCTAGTAATGGTGGCGTCTTCAATAACTACGCCGTGGTGCAGGGCGTGGATCAGATCGTCCCTGTTGATATCTACGTCCCCGGTTGTCCGCCCAGCCCCGATGCCCTGATCCATGCCGTTATGGAGCTTCAGAAAAAAATTGATAAAGAGCGCTTTAGCGAGAGATATTAATAAAAAATGGTAGACGTTGATGTTCGTCTGGGACTATCGGGTTCAGATCTTGCGATTCGGGAGCGGACTTTCAAGGCTGATCTGACGCGCCTGGCCGAATCTAATCTTACGGTTGAGGACTCGCCGGAAGTCAAAGCGCTTGTTGAGGCGGGCTACGGTGCGGAGATTGTCGCCAGCAAGCGCTTCCGGGGCCAGGATTTTCTGACAGTTCGTAAAGAGCGGATCGTGGGACTACTCACCGTTCTGCGTGATCATGCGGCACTAGACTACAAGCTCGTCTCCGATATCTTCGGCGTCGATTTGCTCGGCTTTGAGGTGGAGCCGCGCTTCGAAGTCGTCTACAGTCTTTACTCGCTCAAGACCTACCGACGGATTGTCGTCAAAGCCCAGGTCAGTGAAGATGATCCCACCATTGACACGACAAGCGGCGTCTGGCCCGCCGCTGAGTGGCCCGAGCGTGAGATCTACGATCTGTTTGGCATCACCTTTAATCACCACGCGGACATGCGCCGGATTCTCATGCCCGATGACTGGGTGGGGCATCCCTTGCGTAAAGACTTCCCGCTTGGTGGCGAGGAAGTCGAGTTCAGCCACAATGTCCGGGAGCAAGCAAAGTAAGCCATGAGTGCGTCTTTATCTTTAGAGAAAGTCCCGCAAGCTGGGATTGAGATCGAGCGGTACCTGGATCCTGAGACGGCTCAAGAGACCATGACCATCAACATGGGGCCCTCGCATCCGTCTACGCACGGTGTGCTTCGCCTCGTGCTGGAGCTAGACGGCGAGACAGTGGTGCGCTGTACGCCGCATATTGGCTATCTCCACACGGGGATCGAGAAGACCATGGAGAACCTGAGTTATTATAAAGCTCTGGTGCTCACCGACCGTGAGGACTATCTCTCGAATCTCTGTAATAATCTGGCCTACTCGCTTGCTGTTGAGAAGCTTCTGGAAGTGGCGATCCCGCCTAAGGCTGACTACATGCGTGTCTTGCTCAACGAGCTAGAGCGCATCGCGTCGCACTGCCTGTGGCTGGGAACGCACGCACTTGATATCGGCGCAATGAGCATGTTCTTCTATACCTGGCAAGACCGTGATCGTGTTTTAGAGCTTAAAGAGCATCTGTCAGGCGTCCGTACCAAGACAAGCTGGATCTGCCCCGGGGG
>NZ_JAYUPA010000425.1:0-1740 GCF_043760365.1 Armatimonas sp. | reverse complement strand
TCAAAAAGCGCCTGGAGCTACTCCAGGGTTTGCGGGCAAAGCCACTGACAGTCGGGCAAGTCATCGAGCGAGGACGGGAGTATGGCACCCTGGATGTCGAGCTTGCCGATCAGCTCCACACCGAAGTCTCGGCAATGAACGTCGCCAACTTCCTGGTTCGCCCCAAGCGCGGGATTGTCGAGCGCTTTGTGGAACGTGCCGCCTGGGACGAACTACCCCCTGAGACAGCTCAGGAAGTCGCGGAGAACCTGGCAGGACTTCCCACGGAGCTAGACCCCGAGGACATCACCGCCCGCCAGTTCGACCTGCTCCTGCTGGGGCTTCAACTTGGCGTACTCACTCCCTCCAAAGCGAGTCTGAAGCCACAAAAGCAAGTGCGCGAGATCGCGGGGCTGCTGGAAGAGAAAGCCAACGTCCCAGCAGTGGCTGCGCAAATGGAACTCATCCAGGAGCTTCAAGAAGACGCGTTCTGGAAGGGGGTTACCGTTGTCCTACTGGAGAACGTCCGCAAGAAACTCCGCGACTTGGTCAAGTTCATTGACCGCAGCAGCCGCAACGTCGTCTACACTGATTTCGAGGATGAGATGGGATCGGCTCAGGAGATCGAACTCCCGATGCTCGCCGCCAGTATCGATGCCGCCGCCTACAAGAAGAAGGTGGAGCAGTACATCAAGGAGCACTTGGATCATCCAGTCGTCAAGAAGGCTAGAGAGAACCTGCCACTGGATCGAGCCGATCTGAAGATCATGGAGCACCTTTTCCAGGAGATCGCGGGCGAGGGTGCCGAGAAGCTTTACGCCTCTGTCTTTGGACCTCAGCCGAGCCTGGGCTCCTTCCTGCGTAAGCTGGTCGGCTTAGATCGCGAAGCCGCCAAGAAAGCCTTCGGGCAGTTCTTGGAAGGCACCAACTACACGACAGCACAGATCGGTTTCGTCAACCAGATCATCGACTACCTCACCGCAAACGGCGTGATGGACCCCGGACTCCTCTACGAGCAACCCTTCACCAACTTCAGTCCGATGGGCCTAGATGGTATCTTCAAGGGTAAAGACGCCGAGCTGATCGTCGGTATCCTCTCGGGGATCAACGCCAATGCGGGAATCGTCACAAGCAACATAGCCTACGCATAAAGCTTTCTCCAACCTGAACACGCTCATGGGTATGAACCCTACCCGAATCACGAAGTTGGGATCAGGGCTGCTATTAACCCAACTGCCGGATAACGGAATCTATGTTGGAAGAGATGTTCTGAAACCTGCTTCTGGAGAAACATTTCCGCTTGTTGCACGATCTCCCATGCACTAGCTGTCGGAGCCTCACTAGGACGTGATAGAGAAATACGGCGCAAGGGGAGCTCATTAAGACGCTTGAGGAGTGTGCTATCAGTAATAATAACAGACTCTGCTCCAAGCACGACGCCAACAGTCACCGGTTGTGGACCACCCACTTCAATGCTCTCGCGACTATAGATCCGAAAAACGATAAGGGACTCTGGAAGAATTTCCCTAGGAACGGCAGCTACAACAACATCCCGCAGGAGTGCCTGTGCCAAGGCTGTATCCACTAGTGAGTCGCCTGCGCCTAATAGCCGTGCCTCCCGATCACTACGATCAAAAGTAACTCCCTGGTATTCAGGATGGATGGCGGGATCACTTCCACGCCAGGCATCCGGGGTTTTAAAGGAAAGTACTGTTTTCTCTTCAGCATCTGTCTGAGGGCGACGCCCACCGAGAACAAGTG
>NZ_JAYUPA010000424.1:0-1741 GCF_043760365.1 Armatimonas sp. | reverse complement strand
ACCCTGATAGCTAGAGGGAGGCTACCCTACCCATGCCAAAGAGCTTTAAGGGTAGGTAGGTCGTAGCCAGTAGGCCAGCGGGGGGCGTTTTTCTCCTCGAAAGCCGACTTCCAGCGGTTGTGGAGCCAGAGATACTGCTCGGGATACTGGCGGATGCCTTCTTCCAGCGCCAGATTGACCCGCGCCATGAGGCTCGTCTCGCTCTCGCCCTCTTGCGGCCAGAGGGGTTCCTGCACGACAATCTTGTAGGTGGTATCGGGTTTCATGACGCAGAACGAAGGGACAATCGGAGCGCCTGTCTTGAGGGAGAGTGCCGCCGGGCCGGTGGTTGTCCCCGCCGGGACGCCTAGAAAGGGGATAAACGTGTCGCCGCTGTTCTGATCCGGGAGAAGGCCGATAGCCTCGCCTTTTTTGAGGGCGACAAAGAGCTTACGCACTGATGCACCGCCCTTGCTGACCACATCGTAGCCGCCGCGCAGACGAATTTTCTTGACGAGCGTCCCAAAGACCGGATCGCTCGGATCACGCGCGACCACCGTTAAGGGCACGCCGCGCTTGGCCGCATACCGGGCGAAGATCTCGAAGTTACCCAGGTGCCCACTCACTCCGATGACGCCCTTACCTGCCCCGGTGGCACTCGCTTCATTCTCCCAGCCCTCAATCTCCGTGACAAGCTCCAGGATATTATCGTCGCCGCGCAGGGCGGAGCGGTAGAAATCTAGAGTCACCCGCCCAAAGTGCTCAAAGACTTTTTGGGTCAGCTCTTGCCGCTGGGCTTGTGTCAGCGCGTCGCCGTAGATCAGGCGCAGATTACGCAGAGAGGTTGTTCGGGGGCGCTTCACCAACCAGAAACTGAGCCGCCCCAGACGTGTTCCCAGACGGAGCGCCTTCGCACGCGGCATCTGAGCGACCTTATGCCCAAGATGCTCCAGGGTGAAGGCAAGGAACCGCTGAAAAACAAGAGTGGATCTGGTCATGGTCTATTATAATACCCCCTCTCATTTGGAGGGTATAATCCCAGCGTGAACGAAGCGGACGTATTGGGAAAAGTGGCAGCGGAGCGGGTGCGCCCACAGAGTGTCGAGGGGGTGCAGGATGTCTTACGCCAGGCACAGGAAACGGGCCTGAGTGTGATTCCCTGGGGAGGGGGCACGGGTCAGGACTACGGAGGGGTGCCACGCAAAGCCGATATTCTCCTGGATCTGAGTGCCCTCAACGCCCTGGTGGCTCATGAGTACGCCGATATGACCGTGACGGCTCAAGCGGGAATGACTCTTGCGGATCTCCAGGCACAGCTTGCTCAGCATGGTCAGTTCCTCCCGCTGGACCCGCCCCAGTCGGAGAAGGCGACACTGGGAGGGATTCTGGCGACCAATGCCTGTGGCCCGCTACGGCTCGGCTACGGCACGGTGCGCGACTGGCTGATTGGGATCACGGTGGTGGATGCGCAAGGGCGGCTGATCAAAGGCGGTGGCAAGGTGGTCAAGAATGTCACTGGCTACGACCTTCCCAAGCTCCATGTCGGGGCGCTGGGCACCCTTGGGGTGATTGTCGAGGCCACGTTTAAGGTCAGCCCCAAGCCCGAGACCGCGCGCACCCTGGTGGCGCAGGTAAGCCCGGCGAGCGATCTTAGTACGGCGGCGGTGCGGCTCTGGCAAGAGACGCGCCCGGTGAGCCTCTTGCTCCACGAGGACACTCAGGGGCGTTTTCTGGTGGCGCTCTACCACGGCGATGCGATTGT
>NZ_JAYUPA010000423.1:0-1745 GCF_043760365.1 Armatimonas sp. | reverse complement strand
AAAAGAGCACTTGAATTCTTGGTTAATAGTACTGTCTGGACAATACCAACATACCTAGCCGCAGGATGTTTCGTCATCATGTCGACGTGGATATTCACAAAGATACAAGGGGGGCACTACAATGCGATTCCACTTCTTCTTTCTATAATCCCACTTCCTTTTTTCTATTTTAACAATCTTCAATTGCATCGAGAACGTGATGAGGAGCGTGAAAATCGCTTCCAAGAATTAGAGAGTCTTTACTCGTCTCTTGTTCAGGCAATGGGGCGTGCTATTGAAGCCAAAGATCGCTACACAAAAGAACATATTGGTCGCGTTGTGGCAATGTCGTTAGCAATTGGTCAGCAGCTGGGGTTATCGGAAGATAAGCTGAGAGCCCTTGAGGTTGGCGCAGCGCTCCATGATATTGGTAAGATCGCTATTCCTGATACCGTTCTCAACAAGCCGGGCAAGCTCACTCTCGAAGAGTTCGATTTAATTAAAGAGCATGCGGCACTAGGCAGTGATATCCTCCAGCCCATCCCCTTCCCTCCCGAGGTCGTTGAGGCCGTACGCCATCATCATGAGAAGTGGGATGGAACCGGCTATCCAGATAAGCTTATCGGTGAAAAAATCCCCTTCGTGGCGCGTATTGTTGCGGTCGCGGATGTCTACGATGCGCTGACATCCGATCGCCCTTACCGTGCGGCTTGGTCGCACCAAAAGACAATGGAGTTCATGGAGAGCCAAGTCGACACTCATTTCAATCGGGAGGTATTCACTGCCTTTAAAGTGGCGATGCAGGCCAACCCAGAGATGTGCTCCCAAGCCATTGATCCGCCTCTCTCTGTTCTACGTCTTGCGGCCTGAGGCCGTGTAATCAGGGCGTTTTTCTGGACAGTTTTAGCCGCCGCCAAATAGGGGTAGCCCCCGCTGGCAGGCGGTAGTATAACGATCAGGAGGAACGCTGGATGGTGCGTAGGTTCGAACCTCCAGCGACGGCTCGCGCCTCGGAGGTGCTTTTAAGTGGTGGCGATGCCTTGGTTGCGTGCCCGCCGCCCTTTCCTGTGGCGAAAATCGCCTTGACGATCCGGGGCGAAAATGCTTCAGTCTCGTAGTCCGAAAACTGTCCAGACAAACGTCAGGATTACAGTTTCATATTCGAAAGACAAGCGGTCTGGCGGAAAGAGAATCGCGGCAAGAATTGCAATGATTGCGATCACCACGAGAAGTTCGATTAAGGTAAAAACACGTTTCATAGCGAACCTATGATAGAGGCGAGGCAGAGATGCCTTGTTAATTGCAAATTTAAGGGAGGTTAACTTTAGGTTATGCCTGTGCTTCGATGGGGAATTATTGGCTGTGGCGACGTGGCGGAGAAAAAAGGTGGCCCGGCGCTCTACCTAGCGGAAGGCTCCGAGCTAATCGCGGTGATGCGGCGCGATAGAGCCAAAGCGGAAGACTTCGCGCGGCGGCATGGGGCGAAGCGGGCCTATGAAACCGTGGAGATGCTGCTGGCCGACCCGGAAATAGATGCGGTCTACATCGCCACACCCCCTCATTTGCACTGTGCACAGACGCTTCAGGCGGCGGCGGCGGGCAAGCATGTCCTAGTCGAGAAGCCGATGGCGCTGAACACAGCCGAGTGCGAGCAGATGATTGCGGCGTGTCAGAAATTTAATGTCTCGCTCCACGTGGCTTACTACCGGCGCTACTGGCCCAAGTTTCAGGCAATCAAAACCGCGCTGGAGGCGGGGGAGCTAGGC
>NZ_JAYUPA010000422.1:0-1746 GCF_043760365.1 Armatimonas sp. | reverse complement strand
TGGCTCTGCTAGCTTTTACTGCTGTGCCCGCTCTTGCCCAGCCGGTAAAGCCGATACGACCTAATATCGTCTTGATCTACACCGATGATGTGGGCTATGGCGATGTGAGCTGCTATGGAGCCAAGTCCGTTACGACGCCGAATGTGGATCGGCTGGCACGGGAGGGGCTACGTTTCACAGATGCCCACGCGGCGTCTGCGACATGTACACCATCGCGTTATGCCCTGCTCACGGGCGAGTATGCCTGGCGTAAAAAAGGCACGGGGGTGCTGCCGGGCGACGCGGCGATGATTATTGAGCAAGGCCGCACCACGCTGGCATCAACCCTTCAGAAAGCGGGCTACACAACCGGCGTGGTCGGCAAGTGGCACCTAGGGCTGGGTGCAACGGGCGGGCCGGACTGGAACGAGAAAATCGCCCCCGGCCCTGGGCAGGTCGGTTTTAACTACCACTTCTTGATGGCGGCCACGGGGGATCGTGTCCCCTGTGTCTACATCGAAAATGAGCACGTGGTGGGGCTCATTAAAGACGACCCGATCTCGGTGTGCTACGGCAAGATGAACTTCGACGGGGAGCTTGATGGTGTCCGTGACCGCGTGGGGCTACGGATGGGGCTACGGATGGACTGGAGCCAGGGGCATAACAACGCTGTGGTCAATGGAGTGGGGCGGATTGGCTACATGAAAGGCGGAAAGTCGGCGCACTGGGTGGACGAGGACATGGCCGATGTGTTTACCGCAAAGGCCGTCGCTTTTCTGGAGAAAAACAAAACAAATCCTTTTTTTCTCTCGTTCAATACCCACGATATCCATGTGCCGCGCATGCCCAACAAGCGCTTTGTCGGCAAGACCACGATGGGACCGCGCGGTGATGCCATTGTCGAAATGGACGCGTCGGTGGGCGAGCTCCTCAAGACACTGGACAAACTGAAGCTGACGCAAAATACCCTGGTGATCTTCTCCAGCGACAACGGCCCGGTGCTGGATGATGGCTACAAAGACGGTGCGGTGGAGAAGCTCGGCGACCACAAGCCCGCCGGTCCATGGCGTGGCGGGAAGTACAGCCTTTTCGAGGGGGGCACCCGTGTTCCCTTGATTCTGCGCTGGCCTGGGCATGTAAAGCCGGGCATCTCCGAGGCGCTTGTCTGCCAGGTGGACTTTCTGGCATCGCTGGCGGCACTCACGGGCCAGAGCTACAACAAAGCAACAGCTCCCGATAGCGAAAATGTTCTGTCCGCGCTTCTGGGACAGTCTAAGACCGGGCGCGAAACGCTGGTGGAGCACGCGGGCACCCTGACACTGCGGCAGGGGAGCTGGAAGTACATCAAAAACAACCGCCAGCTCTACGACCTCGCCACCGACCCCGGCGAGACTACCAATGTCGCCGCGAAGTTCCCTGAACGCATCGCGGCGATGGCCGCCGCGCTCGAAAAAATTCGTGGTGTCGGAGCCAGCCGACCATGAGGCTATTGCTGACGCTCTGGGCTTTATTGAGTGGGGCACTTGTGGCAAGTGCCCAGGCGACCAATCGCTACAATGTCTTATTTATCGCCGTGGATGACCTCAGGCCCGAGCTAGGCTGCTATGGCGTGAAAGAGGCGCAGTCGCCCCATATAGATCGCCTGGCCAAGTCTGGGATGCTCTTCACGCGCCACTATGCCGCCGTCGCGACCTGCGGCGCATCGCGCTACGCACTTCTCACAGGGCGCTCGCCCGCCCGCTCCGGTGTTACGGCAAACAACGAGGC
>NZ_JAYUPA010000421.1:0-4898 GCF_043760365.1 Armatimonas sp. | reverse complement strand
AAGAGTGCGTTTGGCCTCCCACCGCAGAGCCTGCTCACCTTCACCGTTCCCAACTTCTTTGGCCACCCTGCCCAAGGGGAGGGGATTTATTGGAATGCTAATCGCTCGCTCACGGGCAGAGTCGCCCCCAATAACTATGGCGAGTGGGCAAACTATATCGGGATCATCCCCCTCTTGCTTGCTTTGTTAGGGGCATTTGCCGCTCGGCCCGCCTGCTTTTTTGCGATCCTGGCACTCTACACACTCCTCATGGCGTTTGGAACCTGGGCAAATCTGCCTTTTTTCTTCGTCGTTCCGGGCTGGGTACAGACTGATAACCCGGGCCGTGTGCTCGTCATCTTCGCTTTTTCCATGGCACTCCTGGCGGGATTTGGGCTGGACGCGCTCAAAACGGCATCTCTGCGCCAGCGCGGCGGTGTGCTGGTAGGGGTGGTCTTCTCCATTGCCATTGGGCTAGTACTGGCGATGAAGCACGCTGAGACGATTTCCCACCCCTGGGCCGTCGCTTTCGCGGCTGCGCAGCCCGATCTGTTACTCCTGCTGGTCTGGCTGGCACTGGGGGCGGCGGTGCTCTTTCTAGGGCCGCGCCAGAGGCTGATCCGCCCGCTTGCGGTCGGTTTAGCGATGCTCGATCTCTTGTTCTGGGGCGCGGGGTACAACCCTACCCGGCCCGGACGCGATCTCTACCCTGTGACACCGGGAATTGCCTGGCTCCAGAAAAACGCCAAGGACGCGCTAATCGCTCCGATCAACGACCGCTGGAGCAACACGAATATCGCCCCGCGCAATGCGGTTCTGCCGCCCAACTCCCTCACGGTCTACGGCCTGCATGATCTGGCGGGTTATGATTCTTTGTTCTACAAGACGGCGAAAGAGCGCATCGAGGCCGCTACGGGAAGCAACCCTAGCCCCGATGAGAACGGCAATATTGTCTTCATCAAGAGCATGGATGCCGCTGTGCTTCTTGGGGCTATGTATATTGTTGTTAGTCCCAACCGTGAGTTTGCCACCGATTTGCCTGTTGCCTACTCGGGGCCAGACATGGTGATCTACCACAACGCCGCCGGGCGCGTGGCTCCTCTGCCCGACAGGACGGTTCCTGGTTCTGTGAAGCTTGGTTTTGTGCTCGCGTCTCTGGCGCTGCTGGCCTACATCTCGGCAAGCATTGCAAACGCTCGCTCGAAGTCATCCTCGGTGTTGTAGTAGGCCATCGAGAGGCGCAGGGCATCGAACTCTGGCACGGGCCTAAGAAAGGCGCGTTTCTCGTGGAGCATCTTGCCCGCAAACGCGCCGATCTGCTCGCCCGATTTTCCGGTGATGGTGATGCTCGCAAGAGCGGATGATTTCTCAAACTCCTGGGGCGTGATGAGAGTGAAGCGCTCCGGCATCTCGGAAATCCGCCGCTTGACGTACGCTGTGAGTGCCTGCTGCCGCGCCCAGATATTCGTAAACTCCAGCCCTTCCAGCCAGTCCAGTGCCGCGTGCATTGTCGCCAGCACTTGCGCCGGGCGTGTGGCCGCAAGATCAAAGCGCTGCGCTCCGGGTGCCCACGAGCCATGCTCTGAAAAGTTCATTGTCCCCATCCCGACCATGGTTGGCGTCAACTCGTCGTCGAAGCCCGCCCGCACATAGAGCAGCCCGACTCCATTGGGGCCAAAGAGCCACTTGTGCCCGTTGGTGATGTAGAGATCGCAGCCGATCTCCATTAGGTTAATCGGGAGCTGCCCCGCCGCCTGTGCGCCGTCAATGTAGCTGACAATCCCCCGCGCCCGCGCCCAATCTGAGAGCGCCTTTGGATCCGTGCGCAGCCCGGTATTGCAGCAGACATGCGAGGCGACAACCAGCTTCGTCCGCGCCGTGACATTTTGCTCCAGCGAGGCAATCATCGCTCCGGTGTCTTCCGACAAAACGTAGCGAATCAGTCGTGCCTTGCCGATTTTCTCTAGGTAACCGAAGAGCATGTTCGTGGTGGGGTACTCGTGGTCCGAGATCAAGACATCCACGGGCGCACCCCAGCGCTCCCATGGCAGGGCCAGCGCGACATTGAGGCTGACTGTTGCGTTGCCCGTAAACGCCAGCTCGCTATCATCGCAGCCGAAGAAATTAGCCAGGCGTGCCCGTGCGCTCGCGGCCTTTTGCTGCATCTCACAGTAGCCCAAGTACCCGCCATATTCAACGCGCTTGGTGTTCTCCAGCAATGCTTCGACAACGGGCGCGGCACAGATCCCCTTCGTGCCAGAGTTGACCTGGAGAATCTCCGAGAGTGCAGGCATCCCTGCTCGGATGTGTTCGATATTCATAATAAAACCTCCCCCGCCTTCGCACCACTCAGGCACCCGGGTACCCTCTGGGTGTGGCTTCGCGAAGGGGGGAATGGCTAGGCTAGGCGTGTTCGTGCGCGTTTGATGGCGCGGTTGAAGCTGGTGCGCTAGGCGCGGAGCGCTTTGTAGTCCGCGTTGCGGGCGGCGGTTGCGGCCACGGCGGCACGCGCGGCGGCGTCGCGGTTGGTGAGCGCGGTATCCAGCGCAGTGACATCGGCAGTTGCCCTAGCAAGCTCGGCGGTGTCGTAGCTGCGGCGGGTCATCTCGGTAGCGTAGGGGGGCTTGGCGGCGGTGGCAAAGCTGGCCCGGAGCTGGGTGATGCGCTTCTGGCGATCCTCGGGCAGGCGTCCTGTCACGCCAAGGGCACGGAGCGCGGCGGCACCGCTGAAGCCAAGGCGTACGACATCGCGAAAATCGGTGCCGCGCTTGTTGACCACTGTATCGGCTTTCTCCAGAGCGGTGTTCTTGGCATCCAGTGTCCCGATGGCTTCCTGTCGCTCAGTGAAGCGGTTCTGCGCCGTGAGAGCAAGGTCTTCGCCGTTTGTCAGCTCCGCTTCATCGAAGGCGAGCCGCGCCAGCTCAGTTAGTAGACCGGGATCTTTCTTAATGGTCGCAATAAGCTGTGAGGTCTCGGGGATAAAGTCTTGGATCAGTTGGTCTTGATCTGCCTCGCTCAGCTTGGGTTTCTTCGTTGTCGTCTTATCTTCAGGCATTGTCATTTCTCACTTTATCAATGGTGTGGTGGATTTGATTGGTGTGTTTTTGTATTTCAACCCCGTCGGCTCGGATTTTCTAGTCGTTGGTTCAGGCTTCAGAAACATTTTCCCAGCCTGTAAGGTCGCGGAGCGACATAGTGGCGTTGCGCCAGGAGCGTAGCGAGCGATCCTCGTTCATGAGGATCGCTACACCCGCTGACGCTGGCTGAGAGGCGACTCCACATACGGAAAAAGGAGCCAGTAGGGGACGAGCTCGATGCCTCCCTTGTCGCCGAACTCCGCGACACAGGGCAGGATAGTGCTGGTGAGGTAGCCGGAGGAGAGGAAGCCGGGGTGTACGGACAGATCGCAGCAGTAGACCGGGGAGCCGTCGGTGAGGGCGAGCGGAAGCTTCTGGCGGCGGTAGCGCACGGGATGCTCTCGGCGCGTGGTCTGCTCTGCCCAGCGTTGTGCCAGGTACTGCATGTACTCCCGATCCCCGGAAACCTCGGGCTGGAAGCTGATCAGAACCTGACAGTGGTGTTTTTTCGAGCTGGGCCGGTAGAGTGCATCACTCGCACGAATCAGATAGCCGTTCACACGCTGGCCCTGCGCGGCGATCTCCCGAACCCGCACCGACAGCCTCCGCTCACGCTGTATCTGAAAAAACTGCGCGACTCCCCAGCCCATCAGCCAGAGGCCCAGAGGAAAGAGAGGCGATGCGTACAGCTTACTCCAGAGCAAAGCGATACTCACGCAGAGGGCGAGAGTCAGGATCCCCCCGGCGATTGCCAGTGCTCCCTGCAAAGGGCGGCGATCCAGCACCGGTTTTTCATCGTCGAGAAACATCAAAAAGCGTTCATTGAGGCTGATCATAGGGCTTCAATTATTGTATCGGTTTTTCCGAGGAATTGTTTCACTCCCGTACGCATAATGTTTAGAGGGGCCTCCTGCCCGGTCCAGCGTGTGAACGAGATCGCTCCCTGTTGCACGAGCATCTCAATTCCGTTTTGCGTGCCACAGCCGCACTGCTTCGCCCGTGCCAGCAGGCGGGTCTGTGCGGGGTTGTAGATCAAATCGGTCACAAAGAGGCCCGGGTGAAGGGCATCTTCGGGCACGGGCGGCCGCTCGGCGTGGTTCGGGGACATCCCAATGCTAGTGGTGTTGACAAGCAAAGACGCATCCTGGAGCGCCTCGCGGAGCGGGGCTTCTTCCAGTGGGAGAGCACCCGCAGCCCCGAAGCGTGTTACCAGCTCCTCGGCGCGCTGAGCGGTGCGGTTGGCGACAAAAACTCGGACACCAGACTGGACCAGGGCGTCCACAACGGCACGGGCACTACCGCCTGCGCCCAGCACAACGGCAGTCATGCCGGGTGCTAATGCAATCGGGAGAGCCGCCAGAAAACCGGCACCGTCGGTGGAGTCGCCGCAGAGCTTGTCATCTTCCCAGAAGAGCGTGTTCACCGCACCAAGCCGCACGGCACGCTCGGTGAGCGTGTCTAAAAACTCGGGGACGCGCTCTTTCAAGGGGACGGTCACGTTCACGCCCACCAATCCCAGCGCACGAACGCCAGCAATGGCTTGCTTGAGGTTCTCTGGGGAGACCGCAAACGGGACATAGACGAAGTCCAAGCCGAGAGCTTCAAACGCCGCGTTGTGCATCGCGGGTGATGCGGAGTGTGTCACCGGCCAGCCCCACACGCCACAAACCTTTGTGGTGCCGCGAATCAATCACGCACCTCAAGCACTTTGATCGTGTAGTTGCCCATATCGGCGGCAATACTGGTGATGTCCGTGATCTCCCCCTCGGCCAGCTTGAGGTGTGTGGCGTCCGCGAAGGGCGCTCCCCAGGTCGGCTCCAGTGCGACCCAGAGATCTGCCCC
>NZ_JAYUPA010000420.1:0-1752 GCF_043760365.1 Armatimonas sp. | reverse complement strand
TCGGGCTTGCCGGGTGGAGGCCAGCCGATGCTCTCGGCGAAGCGCTGACGGAGCTTCTTGATGTCGGAGATTCGGCGGCTCTTGTCGGTCTTGAGGTGCTGGATGTAGCGCTCCAGCTCTTTTGCCTGCTCAGTGCGCAACGAATTCGAGGCGGCGACACTGTCGTTGTAGAGGGATGTTTGTTTCATGATTTATTGCTAGTCCAGGTTAGGCAGTGTCGGGGAGGCGGGCTTCATGGCGCGGTGATCCACACGAACGAGCTTCTCCATGCCACGGAACTCGCGGATGAAGGCGACCAGATTGTCCGCCGCGCCGCCAATAATTGCCTTGCCCTTCTCCGCCGTGGCGAGGGTCGGCGCACCGGAAACCCCTGTGGGAGTCGCGCCACTGGTCCACTGCACCAGCTTCATCGGCCCCCAGCCGCGCGTGAGGTCCACCGAGAGAAACCTACTTCCCTCGCGCCCTGCCGCACCGCCGTAGTGATCGCTGGCCTTGTCCATCTGGACGTGCTCAGGAGCCAGGTGCAGGTACGCGCTGGTTTCTAATTCACAGGCATGGGCCGCGCCGCCATGCCCGCTTTCCCGGACTTTCTCAAACGCCTCTATGGCCAGATTCGTCCATATCGTCGAAGCCACCAGCGCCTCGGTCTCTAAAGTCGCACGCCGCGCAATGAACTCACAGAGGTGCTCGTTGGAGCCGTGGCCGTCTATAATGACGATCCGATCAAACCCGGCGTAGGCGACACTCTTGACCACATCCAAACAATACTCGATAAAGTGTGCGTAGGTCACGTGGATCGTGCCGGGAAAGTCCTGTCCGTGCTCATTGTAGCCGTAGGGAATGGTCGGCATCACGAGTAGCTCCTGCGGCGCACGCTTGGCTGCCTCCAAGCAAACACTACGCGCCAGAAAATTATCCACATCGAGCGGCAGATGATGCCCGTGCTGCTCCGTGCTACCAATGGGCAGGAGCACGATCTTTTGCGCCGTCACCGCCTCGTTGATCTCCGGCCATGTCAGGCCGTCGTAGAGTGTCTTGTCTAAACTGTTCATAATTTCTCTCCTTAGGACGGTAAACGTCCCGCTGTGGGGCCTTCGGCCGCCCCCTCGTGCCTCGTCGGTAAAATATCGCCGAAGGCGCGGCGGAGGTACGACGCCCTATAGCGGGACGTTTACCGTCCACGCGACGGCGAAACGCCCCATTGCCCCACGTTTATCGTGCGGGCACCGTAAACCTCTTGAGCGCCTCTTCGTCAATCTCAATCCCCAGGCCAGGAGTCATGGGGATGGGCAAAAAACCCTCGGCATCTAGTTTCCAGGGGATTTTGACGAGCTGGTCAATGTAGGGCGCGGGCGTGATGTACTCGACGTAGCGTGCTGTGGGAAGTGCCGCCGCCAGGGCGAGATCAGCGGCGAGGCCAATCGCCGTGTTCCAGCCGTGGCTGACGAAGCCGATATTATGGTCGTAGGCGGCCCAGGCGATCTTTCGAGCTTCGGAGAGGCCGCCGCACTTGGTCGTGTCGGGCTGGAGAATATCCACCGCGCCGCGCTCGATCCACGGCAGAAACGACTGCCGCCGCACCAGCACTTCGCCGCTAGTGATGGGAAGCGGCGCGTGCTCGCGTAGCTTGCAAAAGCCGTCTATGTCGTCGGGCGGGAGCGCTTCCTCAAACCAACCGACACCATAGTCGGCGAGCAGCTTACTGGTCTGGAGCGCCCACTTGTAGCCGTGGGGCCAGAACTGCTCCGAGCC
>NZ_JAYUPA010000419.1:0-4903 GCF_043760365.1 Armatimonas sp. | reverse complement strand
GATCCGCCATCAGGCGGCGGGTGAAGCCGATACTTCCGGCTCCGATCATGGCAACTTTAAGGGGCATAGGTCTTCCTAATTTTAGTTATTTGTTTTCGTTTTCTGTCTCTGAAGGCGGGGGCAGAATCTGGGCAATCACAATGCTGTGCTCCGGCGCGGCCTGTGGCGAGAGCGCCTGTGTCTCGTCGTAAGTGATGACACTTCGGTAGACATCGTCGCTCGGATCGCGGTGGACGATCACGGTGCGCCCTGTAATATTGACGATCCAGTACTCAGGAACCCCGGCAGTGGCATAGAGCGTCGCCTTCTGGCCTTTGTCGCGCCCGAGCGTGCTATCGGACACTTCCACCACCAAGCGAAACTCACTGCCCGGCGGAATACCCGTCTTGAGATACTCACGTCGCGGCTTGATTGTCACGGAGGCATCCGGCTCCGGCTCGCTCGTGGGCGATGCGGCGAGCGAGCCAGGGATACGAACATAGTCCCAGCCGAAGCACTCGACTAAGGCGCGTAGCAGCTCCATATTGACAAAAGTATGCGGTTCATTGGGCATAATTTTAACGATTTCTCCGTTCAGTAGCTCGTAGCGGCCATCGGCAAAAAGCCCGGCAGCGGCCATCATGCGAAAGCCTTCACGGGTCCAGCGAACATGTCCGGTTTCGGGGTCAGCGGTGAGCGTCGTGTTCATACGATCATTTTACTCCAGCACCAGCGCAATCGCTTGTTTCAGTGTGAGGCAGTGCACCACAAAATCGTGGCGGGCGAGTGCGGCTTGCATGGCCTCGGGGTGCGCTTCCCAGAGCTTCGTGCTGCCCTCAATGTCCGTGAACAGAAACGTGACCGTGCCTGTAGGAAGGTTAATCATCGTTTTTCTCCAGCGCGTGTTCGATGGCCTGCTCCAGGGGTTGGCTGTGGCCCGCTGCCCACGCCACATTGAAGGCATCGCTGCCGAGGGCTTGTCGGGCCGCGACGATATTGGCGAGCTGTAACTCGCGTTCGTGAGGCGCGAGAGTGGCACCAGTCGTCTCCCGGATTTTCTCAATAGCACCATAAAGCTGCGTCGCCAAGGTGGCATCGTCTTCTCGCAGAGCAAGCGTGGCTCGCGTTTGTAGACAGTGAATCAGGCCCATCAGATCCCAAAGCTCGCGCTGAATCTGTGTGCCCTCGGCCACGAGCAAATGGGCTTCGGCATACCTACCCAGTAGGATAGCAACCTCAGCAAGGTTGGTGAGGATCATCCCCTCACTCTCGCGGCTCCCCCCAAGCCGGATCGCGTCGAGAGCTTCGTAATAGAGAGTCCTGGCGTCCTCCAGATTTCCTTCATCCTGCGCGACACACGCCAGGTTGTTCAGAGAGACACCCGTTCCCCAGTGATCCTTGAGCGCACGGCGGATTTCCAGGCTTTTCTCGTGCAGGGCGCGTGCTGCCTGAAGCTCATTCTGCTCCTGCGCCACGAGCCCCAAGTTGTTGAGCGCAGCCGCTCTCTCCCGCTGCCGCCCTAGAGCACTCCAGATAGCCTCAGCTCCGCATCGCTCCCCTCCGCCTGCTGGCTGGACCACTCCAGAGCGGATCTCAGGTTGTCTTTCTCACGCTCCAGTCGGTCGTGCCAGACCGTTTGGTCCACGCCGAGGAGGTAGGGCTCGGCCTGCTCGGCCAGCTGAAGAAAGTGATCCCGATGCCGGTCGCGGAGCTCCTCCCCTTCGATAGAGAGTATTGCTTGCGCCCAGGCGAATTCCCGTACGGTCTCAAGAAGGTGGTAGCGAGGGGTGACGGGGCTGGAGAAGACCAGGTTCTTCTCGACCAGCCGCAGCAGCAGGTTCAAGACCTCCTCCTCCTCAATAATGCCTCCCCTGCCGACCACCTCAGCGGTTTCCACTGTCCACCCGCCAGAGAACACGGCGAGGCGACGCAGGAGCACTTTTTCCGCATCGGTGAGCAGGTCATAGCTCCAACCAATGAGTGCCTGCAGGGTTCGGTGCTGTGGCAATGCCCTACGACTTCCTCCGGTGAGGATGCGGAAAGAGTGCTCAAGTCGTTCCGCGAGCTTTTCGACCGGTAGCGCACCAAGGCGCGCCGCAGCTAGCTCGATGGCGAGGGGAATACCGTCTAGGCGGCGGCAGATTCGTACGATGGAGGGAGCGGTGGAGGCGGTCATCTGGAAGTGTGGGTCTGCTAGCCGGCCCCGCTCCAGGAAAAGGCGAATCGCCTCAAACTCTATCAGGATCTCGTGGGGTTGGTCCTCAGCACCGGGCAGTGAGAGACAAGGAACCCGGTAGGCTTGCTCGCCGACCACTCCCAGTGCCTCCCGGCTCGTGGCGAGGACACGGACGTGAGGGCAGGCACGCAGGAGAATCTCCACAAGATCCGCCACGGCCCCCAGCAAGTGCTCGCAGTTGTCTAATAGTACCAGCAGCCGCTTCTCCCGTAGCGCCTCCGCAAGCTCGCGCCCTGCGCCTTTTCGGACGCCGAGCGTCTCGGCGACCGTCTGGGTCACCAGCTCCGCATCCACGAGGGGGGCTAGCTCGACGATCCAGACACCATCGGGATAGTCGTCCAGCACTTCGGCAGCAAGCTGGACACTCAAGCGGGTCTTTCCGGTGCCGCCTGCTCCTGTCAGGGTGAGAAGGCGGGAACGATCCAGCAAGGAGCGCGCTTCCGCCATCTCGGTTTTGCGCTCGACGAAGCTGGTGAGCTGGTGAGGTAGGTTGTTGGGGAGCGCATCGAGCGAGCGCAGCCGGGGAAAGTCCTCGCGGAGATCGGGATGCACGAGCTGGAAGACGTGTTCCGGAGTGCCAAGGTCGCGGAGGTGATGGATTCTCAGATCCCGGAGGGCAAAATGGAGCGGCAGATCGTGACGCACAAGTCCCTGGGTTGCCTCGGACAGCAAAACTTGGCCTCCATGCCCGATGGCGAGGAGGCGTGCAACACGGTTCAGCGGCGGGCCAAAGTAATCGCGATCCCTCACCTCGGCGACTCCCGTGTGAAGTGCGATTCTGACGTTGAGGGGGAGCTCTGTGGTCTGCAGGGATGTGAGCTGCTCTTGAATCCGGGCCGCAGCACAGACAGCCTGCCGCGCGGTGGTGAAGGCGGCGCAAAAGGCATCGCCGATGGTCTTGAAGACGTGGCCATTATGCGTCTCGATGGCGTCGCGGAGCAGCGCATCGTGGCGTGCGAGTGCGGCTTGCATCTGCTCTGGGTGCGCTTCCCAGAGTTTGGTGCTTCCCTCAATATCGGTGAACAGAAATGTGACAGTTCCAGCGGGTAGATTACGCATCGGCTTATTGTAACCTTTTTGTGAATTGGTGCGAGGGATTTTCCATTTCAGAAATCTTTCAGGGTGGTGTGCTATAGTGCCCTCATGGAAAACAAGACTCAACCCAAGCGCCTCACCCGAGGCGGCTTTCTGACGGCACTGGCGCTCTCGGTGACCAGTGCGGTAGGCATCTTGCAAGGCTGTAGCGGCGGTGGTGGCGGCACGCCTGATCCGGGCATTACACGAGATCAGCTCATCGCACGCTGGAATACGATCTCGATGAGTGGTGAGGGCAAGAACACGACCTGTCCGGGGACGATTACGTTTGCCGATGGCTCCTCGACAGACTGTGGCAACGGCTTCATGCAGCTCAACGCCGATAACACCTACACCGGTAGCTTTGGCATCGCCAATCAGGCCGACGCGGGAACCTGGACTTTTGCAGGAACGACCCTGACCCTGAACTCCAGCGCTGCCGGACGCGCTCCCTTTCCGATGACAGTCACGACGGCCAACGCCACAACGCTGGTGGTGGTTTCGGACGGTGTCACGGTCAACCACACGAAGGCCTCTGCAACGCCCGTCCCGACGGCTGTACCAACGGCTGTTCCTACACCGACCCCGACGCCTGTTCCCACTCCCACACCAACCCCAATGCCGACTCCAAGGCCCATCATCAAGCAAGCCTTCACTTATACGGGGGCAGATCAGGACTTTGTGGTTCCGACTGGCGTGACCTCGCTCACGGTGAAGCTGTGGGGAGCAGGCGGTGGTCAGAACGGTGGCTCGGGAGCCTTTGTCAGTGGGACACTTGCCGTTACACCGGGTGAGACCCTCAAGATGGTCGTCGGAAACGGAGGCCAGTTCAAGCTCAATGGCACCACCTTCGCTGCGTTTGGAGGTGGCGGTAAGGGTAAGGGCGATACCGTTTGGGCGGGTGGTGGTGGTGGCGGCTACACCTCCATCCGACGTCCCGCAACCTTCGACAATGTCGTCATTGCAGGCTCCGGTGGTGGTGGGCAGTTCTATGGCGGCGGCGGTGGCGGCGTCGCCACAGGGCTGACAGGTAGCAGTGGAAGTGGCTCTTCGGGTGGTGGTTTAGGCGGAACCCAGAGTGCTGGTGGTGCTGCGGGGGGCGGGAGCTTCTCGGGAACCTCAGGTTCCGGGCTTGTGGGGGGAGATGGGGGGCCGGTCAGTGGGGGAGGAGGCTCCGGCTTCTATGGTGGTGCAGGGGGCGGGAAGAATAGTGATAATGGCGGCGGTGGTGGCGGCTCCTCGCGAACCAGTAACCTGACGGGTGTCACCAGTGCACCTGGCCTCACCCAATCCTCCTCGGCGGATGTTTCAAGCCCTCGCTTGCCCGGCGGCGCAGTGGACAGCGATTATGTTGCGGGAGTCGGGGTGGGGGGCGCGAACAACCAGGTGGGTGGCAATGGGCGTATCGTGATCTCCTACCAGTAAGATACTCTCGCTCTGCCCCGCGCCACTCTCTGGCGCGGGGCTTTTTCAATTTAGGGTCAGCGGGAGTAGACACCCGTGGGCGACCAGCTCGCGCTGGGGCCACCGGAGAGCCCGACGGGCACCGGGTAGATCGTGATATTCTCGCCATTGATGCTCAGGGTCATCTGGCTCGCAGCCGCTTCCACCCCT
>NZ_JAYUPA010000418.1:0-4903 GCF_043760365.1 Armatimonas sp. | reverse complement strand
ATAATGCCCGTTTAGTGCCAGGCAATTCTGGCACAAGGTAAACGTGTTGAAACCCAGACAATTAGCTCTTCTCGTCATCGTCCTCGCCCTGCTGGCCGCAGCGGTCACCTTTGCGCCGCTTGTGGCTCCCAACAGCGCCTTTGGAAAGAAGGTCACCCCACGGCTGGGGCTCGACATCCAAGGCGGTGCCCGTGTGGTACTGGAGGCGGATCTCTCCACACTGCCCAAAGGCCAGCAGTGGAACGACGAAACCCGCTCGTCTGTGCTTCGAACACTGGACAACCGGGTGAACTCTAACGGGGTCGCCGAGCCGGTGATCACGCCGAAGGGCGACACCCAGTTTGTCGTCGAGATTCCCGCTGTCAAGAACGAGAAGGACATCCTCGACCAGCTCCAGAAGACCGCGCAGCTTGTGTTCTACTACAGCCAAGACTGGTTTACCCCGGAGAAGAACAAGCTGGGGCGCTACGCCTTTGAGATGTCAACGGACAGCAGTCGCGAGAGCTATGAGATCACGGACAAAACAGCCAACAAGACCTTCCGTGACCCGTTCCACATTCTCGGAGCGCTCCGCGAGCTGGTGGATGCGGGCGAGCGGGCCGGTGCCAAGCCTGTCCCCCTCACTGCGCCGCTCAACACACTGGGCGCGTTCGCGGGTCTGCAAACGGTCAAGATCCAGGAGAGCGACCTCAAGACCCTGGCTGCGCTCGGCGATGAGCTAAGCCAGTTCAATGTCTTTTTAGCGGCGTCGCGCCGAGAGCTCGATGGCTCCGACCTCGCCCCAGGCCGCGCCCGCGCCAGCTTTGGCAACGGAACCGAAGCCATTGTGGAGCTGGAGTTCAATAAAAAAGGCCAAGAGAAGTTCGCCACCTTTACCAAAGCCCACACCGACGAAATCCTGATGATCTACCTGGATGGCCGTATCCTCATGGCCCCCAAGATCAACGACCCCATCACCGATGGCCGGGCGCAAATCTCCCCCTTTCCCAGCCTCAAGGATGCCAAGAAGCTCTCGGACTACCTCAACGGCGGTGCTCTCCCCGTCACCCTGAACATTGTCCAACAGCAGAGCCTGGAGGCGACCCTGGGCAAAGACGCGGTCAAGAGCGGTCTCGTGGCCGGTGTGGTTGCCCTCGTCCTTATCGGGGTCTTTATGATCGGGATCTACCGACTGCCCGGCTTTGTGGCGGTCTGTGCCCTGCTCCTCTACACTCTTTTCACCTACGCGATCTTCGTGCTGATCCCGGTGACCTTCACGCTCCCTGGGATCGCGGGCTTTATCCTCTCAGTGGGTATGGCGGTAGATGCAAATATCCTGATCTTTGAGCGTACCAAAGAGGAGCTCAAGGCGGGTAAGAGCCTCAAAGTCGCGATCACAACCGGCTTCCAGCGCGCCTTTTCCGCGATCTTCGACTCCAACATGTGTACAGCGGTGACGAGCTTCCTGCTCTACCAGCTTGGCAATGGCAGTGTCCGTGGCTTCGCACTAACTCTGATGATCGGTGTCGCGCTCTCGATGTTCACCGCGATTACGGTCACGCGCTCGTTTCTTTTGCTGCTGGTCGGCGAGAACAAGACCGTCAACCTGGAAGCCTGGGGGGTCAACAACCTCTGGCGACCGCACTTCAAGATCATCACCCACCGCTTCCGCTGGTATATCCTCTCGCTTGCGATTATCGTCCCTGGTGTCGCCTTTGCGTTCATGGGCGGCTTCAAGCAGGGTATTGAGTTCACCGGGGGCTCCGAGCTCACCCTTAAATTCGCCCAGCCCGTTACCCGCGCCGAGATTGAAGGTGCAGTGAGTGAGGCGGGCTTCAAGGAGGCGGCGGCACAGATCGCGGGTGACAACACCGTTTTACTGCGGCTCCCTGCGGAGGCGGGCAAGAAGGAGATGGATGTTCGGGAGGCGGAGAGCCTGGTCGAGAAACTCAAGGCCAAGTTCCCGAGTATCACCAAGCAGGGCTTTGAGCGCATCGGGGCCTCGATTTCTAAAGAACTGACCCAGAACGCCTTCTCGTCTATCACCCTCTCGTCGCTCTTTATCGTTCTCTACCTGACATTTCGGTTTGCCATTGGAGGCTTCAAGAACGGCTTAAAGTTCGGCGTAGCCGCGATTATCGCGATGCTCCACGATGTCGCTGTGCTGGTCGGTGTTTTCTGTTTCTTAGGATGGTTTCTCAACTGGAAGATTGACTCGCTGTTCTTAACGGCGGCGCTCACGGTGGTGGGCTTCTCGGTTCACGACACGATCATTATCTTTGACCGAATTCGGGAGAACTTGCAGCACCGAGGCGAGAAAGCCGATCTGGGTCATCTGATTGACGACTCAATCAACGAGACGTTCGCGCGCTCACTCTTCACCAGCGGCACCGTGGTACTAACCCTTCTCGCGCTCTTAATCTTTGGGGGCTCGGTGATTCGGCCCCTGAACGCCGCGCTGCTCGTGGGAATCCTCTCGGGCACCTACTCCTCAATCTTCAACGCCGCCCCGATGGTCTTTGACTGGCAGCGCCGGTTCGGCAAGAAGGGTGAGGGCTTAGCGGAGGTCAAGGAAGGCAAAGAAAGCAAAGAAAGCAAGAGCGAGCCTGCCACGGCAGTGGTCGCCAAAGCCTCTGCCACCGTCACGACTGAAGCCAGTGACGAAGACAAACCGGAGCGCACAGGAACTTGGGCACAGGGACCGCGCCCCAAGCGCAAGCCGTAGTGATGACATCCCCGACTCTGCTCGAAGCCCACTGGCGGCTGGCCGCTCCCGACGAGACACAGGTGCAGCAGCTTGCAGGAGCGCTTCGGGTGGAGCCGCTGGTGGCGCGGCTGCTGATCAACCGGGGAATCACGGGGGCGGATCAGGCCACGCAGTATCTCTCGCCCCGCCTGGAGGATCTCCATGATCCGTACACGCTTCCTGATGTGGCTAAGGCAGTGGAGAGGCTCGCGCAGGCGATTCAGAGCGGTGAGCTGATCTTTGTCCACGGCGACTACGATGCCGACGGCGTGACGAGCGCGGCACTTTGCCTCCGAGCGCTTACTAGCCTGGGGGCGAACGTGGTGGGCTTTGTCCCACGTCGCACCGATGGCTACGACTTCCAGCCCTATGGCGCGGACAAAGCTAAAGAGCTCGGTGCGGGGCTGATCCTGACGGCGGACTGCGGGGTCTGCGCCCTGGAAGCTGTTGCCCACGCCAACTCACTGGGCATTGATGTGATTGTCACCGATCACCACCGCCCGGGCAAGACCCTCCCGGATGCCGTCGCTGTAGTAAACCCCTACCGTGACGATGCCACGGTGCTTTTTCGTGATCTCTGCGGTGCGGGTGTCGCTTTCAAGGTTCTGGATGCTCTCACGGCGCGGCTCATGCCCACGCACCAGAGTGCCTTTCGGCGCAACTTCGTAGATCTGGTGGCACTGGGCACGGTCGCCGATGCCAGCACGCTGGCGGGTGAAAATCGGATTCTGGTGCTGCACGGCCTCGCGATGCTGGCGACGGGCAAGAAGACGGGCGTGAAGGCGCTGCTCGCACGCGCAGGGCTGGAGGGCCGCGAGCTCACGGCGGAGAATATCGGCTTTCAGCTCGGGCCGCGCCTCAATGCCGCCGGGCGCATGGAGGATGCCGACCTCGCGTACCGTCTGCTCATCACCCGCGATGCCGACGAGGCGGAGCAGCTTGTCGCCCAGATCGAGTCGCTCAACGACCTGCGCCGCAGCGAGACGGAGCGTGTGGTGCAGGAGGCCATGGCGGAGGCGCTGACCCAGGAAGATAGGCGCGTGCTCGTGCTGGCCCGCCCGCGCTGGGGCAAGGGCCTGGTGGGAATCGTCGCGGGCCGGATCGCCGAGACCCTGCGCCGCCCCACCCTGATCCTGAGCTACGATGAAAAGACCGACAGCTACGGCGGCTCCGGGCGCACCTACGGCAGCTTCAGCCTGCTCGATGCGCTCCATGCCTGCGCCGATCTCCTCGGACGCTACGGCGGGCACTCGGCCAGTGCGGGGGTCAATGTCTCCGCCGCGAACCTGGAGGCGTTCCGCGAGCGCATCCACGAGGTGGCTGAGGGGCTGATCAGTGACGAACCCGAGCCCATTACGCTGGAGATAGACGCCGAGCTTGCCGATACGCGCCTTCTCACCCAGAGCCTGGTAGAGTCGCTCCAGGCACTCGCTCCCTTTGGCCGCGACAACCCGGACCCGGTGTTTCTGACGTGTGGTGGTATTGTCACGGAGGCGAGGCGCGTCGGCAAAGACAACAACACCGCGATCTTCCAGATCAAGCTCCCCGGGCGGCAGTGGCCCACCAAGGCCGTGCGCTTCAAGTCCGGCGACTGGACCGAGCGTGTCCAGCCGGGCGAGCGCGTGGACATTGTGTACAGCCCCAAGCTTAATGAGTGGAACGGAAAAGTCAGTGTCGAGCTCACGCTTCTGGATCTGCGCCCTTCGGTTTAAAAAACCTTCAGACATGAGGACTTTTAGCCGATACTGAGATAGTGTACACGCAAATCGAAGCTCCACAAGCTCCTGTTCCTGGCATCCATGCGGGGCTTGATCTCTACTGTGGCATCTCCTCGCGCCCCGGCCTGCGGCGCTTTGCCGATCAGCTCTGGGCGGGTAATCAGATTTTTACCCCTTCCGTGGGCTACCTGCGCTGGGAGAACGGCCAAAAGACCAGCGCCCGTGTTTCGGTAGGGTTGGGTGATGCGGTGCGTGGCAGTAACGCGCTCTACAAGCAGCCTGTAGAAGCCTGGGCCAAGCAGCAACTCGGGGAAGGCAGCGTGACCGTTGGGCGCTTCTTCACCCCGTTTGGACAGCAGGAGTGGCAGTACGAAGCCCGCGAGGGCGTGCAGTGGGAGAGTCGCACGTTCACCCTGGCGGTTCAGAGCAACACCAACACGAAGCGAACCAATGTCTATTT
>NZ_JAYUPA010000417.1:0-1754 GCF_043760365.1 Armatimonas sp. | reverse complement strand
AGCCTGTCGCGGCGGACTTGAGCGACTTCAGCTCGTGCTGGAGTTCTTTGAGATGCGCCTGAAGCCGCTCGATTGCCTCGGGGACGGCATCGGGCTTAATGGAGAGCAACGCTCCTGCCACGGCAAGCGTATTGTCCCGGGCCGCAAGATGCTCGTAGGCTCCGCGCCCCGTTAGCGCCTCAATACGCCGCACGCCCGCCGCCGCGCTGCCCTCACTGATGATCCGAAACAGCCCGACGTCCTCGGCACTGGCGACATGGATTCCGCCACAGAGCTCAATGGAGTAGTCACTGCCAATCGAGACCATGCGCACGACATCGCCGTATTTCTCACCAAAGAGCATCATTGCCCCGTGCTTTCGGGCTTCCTCCTGGCTGGTCTCCACGATCTCTACCCGCAGGCGGCGGCGAATGGAAAGGTTCACCTCGGCCTCAATGCTCGCCAGCTCTTCATCGGTCAGTGCCGCGTTGTGCGAGAAGTCAAAACGCAGGCGGTCGGGGGCGACCAGCGAGCCTTTCTGCGCGACGTGGGTTCCGAGCTGCGAGCGCAAGGCTTTGTGAAGTAAGTGTGTTGCCGTGTGATTGCGCCGAATGTCGAAACGTGCGGCACTAACCTTCGCGGTAACCGTATCGCCTACGGAAAGGCCACCGTCTTCGGCTGTTCCATGGTGAAACCAGATTCCCTCGCGCTTCTGTGTACTCGTGACCTTAAACCAGGGCGCTTCCCCGTGCAAAACCTCGCCAAAAATATCGCCCGTGTCCCCGACCTGGCCTCCACTCTCCGCATAAAATGGCGACTCAGCAAGGATAATTTCCGCCTCTTCACCGACAGGGAGTTTGGCAAGTGGCTTGCCGTTCTGAAGAATACCAACAATGGTTGTCTGGGCGCTGAACTTGTCGTAGCCGACAAACTTGGTGTGCGGCAGAGAGCGCAACAACTCTTTGGTGCTCTCATCGGTAATAATCCAGGTAACTTTATCGTCGTTCTTGGATTTCTCGGAGTGCTCTTTTTGAGCCGTCTCGTAGCTCTCGCGATCCACGCTGATGCCACGCTCCAGCGCGACTTCGGCGGTCACTTCAAAGGGCAGGCCGTAGGTGTGGTAAAGAAAGTGCGCCTCAGCACCATCGAGAGTGCCTTTGGCCAGCGCGTCTTCCAGGCGTGCGAGGCCGTTTTTGAGCGTGTTGCGGAAGCTGGTCTCCTCCAGCTTGACGGCCTCCAAAATCGCCTCTTGTCGGTCTACCAGCTCGGGGTAGTAGTCCTTCATGTTCTGCACCACGCCGGGGACGGCACGGTCCATAAAAGTCTCGTTCTCAAAGCCTAGATGTCGAATCCCCGCCACAATCGCGCGGCGCATCAGGCGGCGCAGAATATAGCCTTTATCGCTGGAGCCAGGCGTGACGCCATCACAGAGGATGAAAGTAGCGGCACGCACGTGGTCGGCGATTCTTCGGAAGGCGATATCGGTGGCGGAGTCCGGCGTGGACGTGTAGGATTTGCCCGAGAGCTGCTCCATCACGGCGATCACGGGGCGCAGCAGATCCGTCTCAAACGGTCCGGCGAGGTTGTTGATCGCTGCTGCCGTGCGCTCCAGGCCCATACCGGTGTCAATGTTCTTCTTGGGCAGCTCGATCAGCTTATAGTCGTCGCCCGTGCCCTGGCCCGTGTACTGCGTAAAGACATTGTTCCAGATCTCCAGCCAGCGCGAGCCTTCACCGTCCCAGTCTTGGTCAAACGGGAGCTGTGGCTGCAAATCA